>CAUJFK010000357.1 GCA_963169175.1 Acidobacteriota bacterium
AGTTCGGACCGTGTTCGTTCCGTTTTTCAACCTGCGAAGGTTTGACAACCAAAGCAAATGCGACTCGCGTCTTTCCCAGCTATTTGGAGATGAAGATTCCGTTGTGGGTACCGCAACTGAACCGTCAGCCGTAGACGGAAATCCGGACAATCCACTCAGAAACCGACTTGGCGCATTTGGGGAGGACCCAACAAAGGGGGTGATGCATTTGTTCTCAAATGCTACCGGAACCCCCCAAAGTGACAACACCGGTTTCGTAGGGAACCTCTACACGCCTGTAGGTTACTCAAATATAAAAGGCAAAGCGGACGATTATTATATAAAGAATCCTGGAGAAAAACCGTGGTTGGACACTGTCTACAGTAACATTCAGGTGACGTATGCTGCCGGATCATTGGCCGCTTTTGGCTACAAAGGTAACCTGACTATTTCGTTTATTCACGCTGGCCCGGTTTACAGTGCCAATCGGGTACCGAGTCCAATAAGGAACGGGCCTGTTCGTGCAAACCGCACCCAGCTAATTGGAACGATTGGTGCTGACGGCAGCCCATATGATGGCGGCGGTGGTGGGGGGAATAGCGCCATAACTTACTATGGGAGCAAAACAGATAAGAAGGAAAGTCGGTTTACCCCAACGGATTATATTCACAACCACGTAATTTTCTATAGGCGAAAGGGAGGCCGGCTGGTTGGAATCGACCCTCGTTCAGTTTTCTGTCACGACCTAGGATTTTAGGTAGGAGTTGGAAACGATTATGTATATTTTTGCGCTCCGGGTGAGCACTTGCGTACTTTTCGTTGCAATCAATGCTCTCGGGCAATCTGGGATTGGTCAAACAGTTCGCTCCAATGGCGGGGCCAATTGCGAAAAAGTTACCGCGATCGTAGACAGCTTTATTCAAGGGACACCAACGGCCAAAAACATTATCGTCATTGTGTATAAGGGCGGGTCGGAAAAGCGGAAGGACCTCGTGTCGCAAAGAATTAAATCGCTTCGGTCCTACTTCACCCTTGCTCTTAGGGGTTCGGACTATGCCCGACCATCTGGATCCGTTATCTTCGGAGTCTCAGATGAGACTTCCCCTGAAGGTAGAGTTGACTTCTATGTTGATGGAGTGGTCGGGCTCCGGATTCTTTTCGAGAACAATTCACGCCTTGCGCTGTCGCCCTGCTACGGGCACGGTTGATGAGCAGCGTGCTACCCGTGTATAAGATTTGGAGTGGATCAATGTTTCTCGCTTGGTGTGAACTGGAACGCCCCCAGATTCCCCAAGCGAACGGGACGAAGAAGCAGACGAATGTTTATACGGGCGAAGCTGTGATCGCGGAGCAGATGAGCTTTCCGGCGGATGCGCAGCATTCTACCGAATGGGGCTTTGTAAGCTGGAAGCACGAGGACCCTGTGACGGGAAGTTATAGCAGAAAGCGGGCGGACGGGACCGCGCCGACGGGCAGCGAGCCATTGCCGAACGCGGAGCTTGAGCCGCTCGGCGGCAGGATACCGGACGAAGACCCCTTCGACCCGACCATCCCGCCGCCCGCCGGCCTCCGCGACTTCCGCTACAACGGCGGCGACGTATTCCGCCCCGAATACGGCTGCATAGTCGACGGCTGCGGCTTCTGCTAATGGCCGAAAACCCAGACCACGAAAGGCACGGAACAAGACCGAAACGCACGAAATAGGCCCTGAATGCGGGAGCCCGCCCGTAGTAAGGGCTTAATAGACACGTGCGGGCTATTTTTCGTGGATTTCATGTCTTCGTTTCGTGATTTTCGTGGGAATGGCCGAAGAACCTGACCACGAAATCCGCGAAATAAAACCGAAATCCACGAAATAAGACCGAAATGCAGACGCCCGCTTTTGCAGCATGACGCGCTAGCTCTTTTGCGGAATATCCTTGCCTTTATCAAAGAATTCGAGTGAAGCGGAGTTAAGGCAATATCTTTGGCCGGTTGGCGGGGGGCCGTCGGGGAAGACGTGGCCTTGGTGCGAGCCGCAACGGGTGCAGCGGATCTCGGTGCGGCGCATGCCGTGGCTCGTGTCGTCGATATGGGCGAGGTGATCTTTGTCGAACGGGGCGTAGAACGATGGCCAGCCCGTGCCGGAGTGGAATTTGTGTTCCGAGGTGAACAGCGGCAGGCCGCAGAGGCGGCAGGCGTACGCGCCGTCGAGATGGTTGTCGAGCAAAGTGCCGCAGAATGGCGCTTCGGTGCCGTGGTCGAGAAGAATTCGGCGCTCTTCATCGGTCAGGCCAGCGGCGAGGCGATCGATCGTCTCGTTATCGAGCGGCGTAACGTCATAACCAGACGCGGAAAGGCGTTTTTCTGTTTTTGCGGATGTGCTCATAGCTCCATTGTAAGAAATTGGATGCGGAATTGAAATGCCTGTGCTTTGCGGGGGCGGGTAGAATCTAACAGAACAGAATAAAACCGGGACCACGAAAAAGTCCGAAAGAAGCCGCGAAAATGCACGAAAGCAGAAATAGAGGCTTCGGCAGGAGATGTTTGAGCGGTTGAATATTACGCACTATTTTAGGCCCTTAAAGAGGATGGCGTCGTGTTTCCAGCCGCCTTCGACGAGGACGAAGCTCTTTTCGTCAGGGGACAGGCCGAGGCCGGCCGTTTCGCTGATGTCGAGCGGGCCGAGATCGCGGAGTTTGGTTGGCTGGCCGCCGTCGAACGGCTGTTTGTAGAGAATATTCTCGCGGCCAACGCCCTGAGAGGCAACGTAGATAAACGAACGTTCTCCGGGCAGCCAACCGATCTCGATCACGTCAATAGCGCCGTCGGGCAAGCCATAAGTTTTCACGTTCCTGCCGTCAGACGTCGAGGCAGCGGCCAGGACAGGCCTTGGGCCGGTATCTTCAACAAAAGCAACTATCGATCCGTCGGACGTAAATCCGAACCGCGAACGGCCGCGATCGAGCACCGCTCGTTCCTGGCCATTCTCAAGCGAAATTGCCCAAAGCCTTCCTGTAATCGCGTGGCGATAGAACAGCGACTTTCCGTCAGGCGTGGCAAACATTGGCATTCCGCCGTTCGTTTGCGTCACCTGACGCTGATCGCTGCCATCCATTCGCATTCGCCAAACGTGGGCCTCGCCGGTGCGGTTGGATGAGAAGTAAGCCAGTTTCCCGTCGGGTGCGGCTATCGGCAGCCTGTCGTCGGCGGGATCGTTGGTCAGTTGACGCTGCGAACCGCCGTCGGAGCTCATGCACCAGATCTCGTCGTTGCCGGACCTGACCGATGAAAAGAGGATCGTCCCGTCGGGCCCGACCGCAGCGTTCGATGCGTCCGCCAGGAGCTGCTTTTCACTCTGGCCGTTCAGATCAAGGCGATAGGCATTAAAGTCTTGCTCGATCTGCGTCGCAACCAACGCCGAGCCTGCCCGGTCGAGGCTGAGGACGGAATACGTCCCCGAATCTCTTGTAAGCGGTTCCGCTGTGCCACCGTTGGCGATCTTCCAGATACGAAAGGCCTTGTTTGGAATGCGCGACGCCGTCGCCAGCAGGCCGGAACGGTCAGGCAGCCAGGCGATGCTTTTTATGTTGAAGAATCTCTCAGAAGTTAACTCGCGCTCGGCACCGCCAGTCAGCGGGATCTCCATCAGGCGAAATTCGCTTGCCTGGTTTCGCGATTGCCCGACCGCAAAAGCGATGCTCAAACCGTCGGGCGAGATCTCATTATCCGCGATCCTGATCGGGCCCGGTCGCGATACCAGCTTTTTTTGATCTGCTAGGTTTGCCGCATCAGCGATCCATAACGAGCAGTAGTCCTCATTAGTGTGGGCGCAGCGCACGAACGAGATCTTCCGACCGTCGGGGGAAACACTCAGCCAACCTTCTGTCCCCGACAATATCTTTTCGGGAATGCCGCCGCGAACCGGTACGCGATAAATATCGATCTCACCGTCACCGCTTTCTGAACCGCGGCTGTAATAAAGCTGGCCTGCGTCCGGCGAGAATGTGATGTCGTAGTAAATACCTTCGGAAGGCGGGATCAATTCGATGTTGGTGGACGACGCAAGCTGTCGAAGCCAAAGGCTGTGTTTTGATCCCTTCCGGTTCGAGTAAACGATGCTTTGCCCATCCGGGGAGATTGCGGCGGTAAAGACGTTGCCGGTAGTTGAAAGTTTCTCAGAGGCAAAATCGGATGTAAGAATGGACGGCCCACGGGTTGGTACTCCGGGCATAAGATACCAAATGCCCGCAGCCAGGACCGCGGCAAGCAAAACGCCTGCTGCCGCAAACTGCCACGCCGGACGGCCCGCTGTATTGATCGCGCCGTCCGGCGTTTCGGTCGAGTCCGAGGCGGCAACATCCGTGAGCGGTGAAACCGGCGGCTCTAAAATCTCTTCTACATCTGCAACAAACCGATAGCCGCGTCGCGGAACAGTCTCGATGAAGGCCGGAGCCTGCGCATCATCACCGAGCGCTTTGCGAAGCTGCCGGATGTTGTATGAGATATTGCCCTCTTCGACAAAACTGTCAGGCCACACCTCGGCGAACAGTTTTTCTTTCGAGACGATCCGGCCGTGCTCGCGGACCAGGACGAGCAGCATCTCAAACATCTTTGGAGTGATCGGAATATCACTGCCGTTACTCCGTAACCCACCGTCGTCCGGCCGAAGCTCGAAATCTCCGAATCTGTATAAATGCTGCTCGCTCAATCTTTACGACCTGTCTAAGAACTCTCTAATCGAACTCTAACACCATTCTAAAGTCGGAAAAGTGCAAAAACAACGGCGGATCGCGTTCGTTTGCTCGGTTAGTGCGAAATCATAGCACAAACCTTGCGGGACGGCCGTGATAGGGAAGTGACGTTGGCCGCTTGCCTGAACGATCGGATATGGAGATGCAAGCATGCAACCGGAGCTTTGGCCGTGGCTGTTCAAGGTATAGCCATTTGTTTCGTCTAACCGAATTCTAAAGGAACTCTAATTTGGTTCTAAAGACGAAGAGCGGTCGGTGAGTGTAGTTTCACAACTTTGGGTTCACCGTCAGCGGCACGGAACGGCTCCGCGGGCGACACGGAAAGCGTGGAAAGGACCGGAGTGGAGGAAAGTGCACGATGAACAGATCTATGTTCCTGAGGCTTGATGGTGTAGAAGGCGATTCAGAAAGGCCGCGCCATGTCGGATCGATCGAGATAAGAGGGTTTACATGGGGAAACGAACTTCGGCCGCTGTCCGGCTCGATGATCGGGCCGGGAAAGATAAAGATCCGGGACCTGACGTTGTTCAAACAGCCGGACATTTCATCGCCCGTCTTAAGGTGGGCAAGTTCGTCAGGAAAGAATTTCGCCGAAGCCGCGGTAACGGTGGAAGAGTATTCGCCGACCGGCTCGTTGGTCGGGACCACGGTGATCGAAATGGAATCGGTCCAGGTCGGTACTGTCACCGCGGCGGGCGTTGCACCTGATTCGGCCATGACGGAGGCGGTCGTGCTCAACTTTGCCAACTACAAACTGTCCCGGCACTCAGCTGAACGCCTGGAGCCGGCCAGAAATTAACAGAGGAGAACTGGGAATGAACAGGATAAGGAAGATCATTAATTCGGCGGGCGCTGAGTCCAAGGCTAACTGATCGGTCGATCAAGTTTCAAAGTAAGAATGATCGTGATCAAAAGATCAAAAACAACAGGAGGTTATAAATACAATGGCAAACCCATTGCTCACGCCGGCGCAGGTCGGCGTATTAATGAATGAAGGAACATTTCGCGGACTTAGGAAACTGCTTGACAGCGGCCAAATAACGGAGGCCCAGGCAAGCCATGTCCTTGGCAGGTCTTATGAAACGATGTTGAAGCAGGTAAAAGAGGCAAGGAGCGAGATGCAGCATGTGCAGATTGCCCTGGCCAGATTGGAAAACTTTCTGACGCTGGGACAACAGTCCAGAAAGCCGGTTCGCAGCGACACTGTCGCGGCACAGTCGTCGCAGATCGGGGTTGCCCTGATGGCGTTTGACGGCTGGGTCGTGAGTTTGATGGAAACCAATCTGACGATAACCGGAATGCTTAATCCGGCCGTTACAAGGGCGAAGATCAAAGAGTTCGGAACGGCAATGAATGCATTGATGGACAAGCGCATGGCCAAGAATCATCCAGCATATAAAGATCGGGACGCGTTCGAAGGGTACGTAAATGGCTGGCGGAAAAAACCGGCGGCCACAACTGCCCAAGGCAGCACAAAATAACTGGCTCAGATTCAACCACCGCCGGAGTTGGCCGGTAAGGAGAACGAGGAAGATCACCGAAAGCGGTTCGCCTCGATCGATCACAAAGGAGAAATAAAATGGACGGAAAAAAGATGACAAATGAAATGGAGTTGCTTAAGAGCAAACTCAGAGGGACGTGGATGGCAGGGGATTTTGGACGGATCGCAAGCTCATACAGCGGCGGCGCTGTTGAGTTTGTGGACCGGCTCGAACTGAAACCAGGAATGCGGGTGCTTGATGTTGCCTGTGGAACCGGTAATCTTTCGCTCCCGGCGGCACGGACTGGAGCCACAGTTGTGGGGCTGGACCTTGCACCGAATTTGATCGAACAGGCACGGGCAAATGCCGACGAAGCAGGACTGGATATTCGCTTTGATGTAGGCGATGTCGAAGATATGCCATATGCCGATGGCGAGTTCCAGGTCGTGATGACGATGTTCGGAGCGATGTTCGCTCCGCGGCCGGATGTGACCGCGGCCGAATTGAAGCGCGTATGCAGTCCGGGCGGCCTGATAGCAATGGCAAACTGGACGCCGGGCGGATTTATCGGACAGATGTTCAAGGCGACCGGCAAACATGTGGCGCCGCCGGCCGGGATCGAATCGCCGCTGCTGTGGGGAGATATTGAGACTGTGACCCGGCGTTTTGAAAGCGGGATCGCCGGCCTGTACCTGACACCACGGCCGATCGAAATGACATTCCCGTTCTCAACGGACCAGACGGTCGAGCATTTTCGCAAATTTTACGGCCCGTCGCACAAGGCTTTCGAATCACTGACGGACTCATATCTGCGAGATGACCTTCGTCGAGATCTGGAGGACATCTGGGCCGCAAACAACATGTCTGAGAACGGGATCACCCGCGTTGTGCCCGAATATTTAGATGTGAAAGCGATCCGTTCATAGTGACGGAGGTTCAAAAAAAGCAGTTGTATAGAGGAGAAATATATGAAGATAAATAAGGTAATGATAACGCGGCTCGCGACCATGCTGTTTGCGGCTGCATTCATAACAGGGATGGCAATGTTCGCGTCGGGTGGTGAAAAGTAAGGCGATCCGGCACTCCCGGCACAATGCACTTCGATGGAAACACCGCCGGGACACGCGGTCTCGTTCATTCTTACGGACTTGGGGTCCAGGTATACCGATGGAGCGGAACGA
>CAUJFK010000358.1 GCA_963169175.1 Acidobacteriota bacterium
TGGCTGGAAAATAACGGGCCGTATTTTGCCTGTGATCAGAGATGAGGACCGCAGAGAGAAACAATTGATCTGCACGTAAACGGTAACATGACGAGTTCGATGGTGTCAACATCTTTTGCCATGGTTAGTCACTGTACATCCTATAATGCCAGCTGATTTTGCTTTTTGCTCATCTATTTTTTAGTCTGTACCTTCCGGCCCGAAATCGGCCCGATATAATCCCATATGCAGGCACTCATTCTCGCTGGCGGGAAAGGAACCAGGCTTCGCCCGCTTACGGTTTACACCCCAAAACCCGTCGTCCCGGTAATGAACCGGCCGTTTTTGCTGTATCAGATCGAGATACTTGCAAAGGCTGGCGTAACGGACGTGGTTTTATCGCTCAGCTACCAACCGGATAAGATCGAAGACCTCCTGGGCGATGGCTCGGATCACGGCGTACGTCTGACGTATATAACCGAGCCAAACCCAATGGGAACGGGCGGCGCGTACCGTTTTGCGGCAGACTACCTCACCGAAGCAACGATCGTGCTGAACGGCGATATCCTGACCGATCTGGACATCTCAAAGCTGGTAAAATTTCACCAAAAGAATGGCTCGGCTGCCACACTGGCGATCAAACAGGTGGACGACCCGACAGCCTACGGCCTGGTCGAGACCAACGCCGACGCCCGGATCGTACGCTTTCTCGAAAAGCCGCGATCGGAGGACGCCCAAGAGATAAAAGTAAACACAATAAATGCAGGCATTTACGTACTCGAACCATCAATCCTTGATCTGATCCCGGCCGGTGAGACGCGATCGTTCGAATATGATGTATTTCCGGCGATTTTGGAAAAGAAGCTGCCGTTTCTGGGCTTTCCGATGGAGAAGACCTATTGGCGGGACCTGGGCAATCCGAAAAGCTATTTAGAGGCGCATCATGATTTTATCGGCGGCCGCATCAGCGGTTTTTCGATCGACCGAGGGGAAACGTATGATGTGGCGACCGCGGCGTCCGTAGATAAGCTTTCTGTGATAGGTTCCGGCTGTGTCATAAAGCCCGGTGCGCGGATCGTTCGTTCGACCCTTGGACCGGGCGTCCATGTTGATGAAAAAGCCGTCATCGAGGACTCCGTAATATGGGGGCACGTCCGCATCTCGGCCGCCGCTGAGGTCAGGAACGCCGTCATCGGACGAAGCTGTTTTATCGGCCGCAACGCGACGGTTAGCGCCGGAACGGTACTTGGCGATAAGGCGTCAGTGCCCGACTACTCACAGGTTTAGTATGCCGGAGTTGCCCGAGGTCGAGATCGTTGCTCGAGCGTTGCATAACGCCGTAAGCGGCCGCAAAATTTGCTCGGCCAAACTATTGCGGCCTCGCCTTGCTCCAGGATCGACGCCGGACGAATTTGCCCGGTCTCTCGTTAACGGCCGCATAAATTCCGTCGGCCGGCGCGGCAAGAACATTCTTTTCGATATCGACAACGGCCGAACCTTGCTGGCCCATCTTCGAATGAGCGGCAGGTTTATGCTGTTGCCGCCTGAGTCGGATGATCCAAAATTTACTCATGCGGTCTTTCATCTGGATGATGATTCGCGGCTCGTATTTCAAGATCAAAGACATTTCGGGTTGATGAAGGTGATTGACTCATCGCGCCTGTCCGAAGACATTGCCCTCGCAGGTCTCGCCCCTGAACCATTTTCGCCCGAATTTAGCCTTGGTTATCTGCTCCGCACTCTCAGCCGCTCAAACCGGAGTTTGAAGGAATTCCTGCTGGACCAGACAAAGGTCTGCGGCCTTGGCAACATCTATGCGGCCGAGGCAATGTTCCTTGCCGGCATCAGTCCCCGTCGGCGGGCAAGGAATGTCCCGCAGCGGCGCATCGAACCGCTGGTTGACAGCATCCGCGCCGTCCTCAGTGCTGCCCTGGCCGAAGCCGAGACAAAAACTTCGGACCCGGTCTTGATCGGTGAAGGTATATATGGTGATGGCGTCCGCTCCGACTGGCTTGTTTACGAACGCGAAGGCCTTCCCTGTTCGAAATGCCGAGCTCCAATTCGCCGTATCCGCCAGAGTGGAAGATCGACCTACTTTTGCTCCAAGTGCCAGCGATAGCCGCCGCTCCGCTCTGTTATTTGACCTGATCCTGCGGTAAAGTTGCTCGTGCCTCCAGATACTGCATCCATCGACCAAGAAACTGCTGCTATACGAGGCGGAGAAGAACTCGACCTAAGATCTCTCACGGCATTTCTGCGGCCTCACTTTGAGAATGAGGGCCAGATCGAGCTAAGTCAGTTTCCGGGCGGAAGTTCCAACCTCACTTATCTGCTAAACGCGGGAACCCGCGAATATGTCCTTCGCCGCCCTCCATTTGGCAATACGATAAAAACGGCGCACGACATGCGGCGCGAATTCGAAGTGTTGTCAAAATTATCAGCCGTTTATCCGCCAGCGCCGCGGCCGCTTCTATTCTGCGATGACGAGAACGTCATCGGATCAGAATTCTATCTGATGGAACGACGACACGGACTTATAATTCGCGGTCAAAGTCATTACCACCTGCGTGAGCGGGTGGGTTCTTCAAACGTTCGCAGCCAAAGTCAGAACCACCTGCGTGAGCGGGTGGGTTCTTCAAACGCCGCTGACATCGAAAAGGTCTGCCAAAGCTTTATTCGCAACCTCGCCGATCTCCACGAGCTCGACTATAAGGCCGCAGGACTTGGCGATCTCGGCCGGCCCAAAGGTTATCCGCGACGCCAGGTTGAAGGTTGGACAAAGCGTTACTTTGCCGCAAAGACGGACGAACACGCGGAACTAGCGGCCGCGATCGATTGGCTAAACGCGAACATCCCGATCGAATCGGGAGCTACACTCGTCCACAACGATTACAAATTCGATAACGTGATGCTCGACCCCGACGATCTTACGCAAATCACCGCCGTTCTAGATTGGGAAATGGTCACCATCGGCGATCCGCTGATGGATCTCGGTACAACGCTCGGCTATTGGATGTCGCCCGACGCCGGCGAAGAAATGATGCGAATTCCGTTCAACCCATACGTGCTGATGAAAAACGTCTCGCGGCGGCAATTAGTCGAAATGTATGCTGAAGCATCAGGCCGCGATATCTCGAACATTCTGTTCTATTACGCGTTCGGCACATTCAAGATCGCCGTGATCGCACAGCAGATCTATGCAAGATTTGTTAACGGCTCTACCAAAGATGCGCGTTTTGCGCATTTTGATAAGTTTGTTGGAAAACTAGGCGAGATCGCTGGCCGGGCAATCGATTCGGACCGGATCTAGGATTGGTGATCGCGCGCCGCGGAATTCGAACCAGTTATATAAAAGAAGGTCATCTGTTTTTGGGGTCAATCCGGATTTAGGAATAGAAGCGTCGCCGAATTCGGACTTAGCGCCGCACCTTGTCGCCAACGGCGACCAACCTATAAAGCCTGGGGTAAAGCCGCTTCGGCGAAACCCCAGGTTAAGGTAATCAACGTGGCCGCTCGCTGGAGGCGAGCAACTGTCGGCCGGCGTATGTGCGTCGCCCTCAGCGACGGACACTGA
>CAUJFK010000359.1 GCA_963169175.1 Acidobacteriota bacterium
TCGGGCGGCCTCCACGGCGTCGGCGTAAGCTGCGTTAACTTTTTGAGCGAAACCTTAAAGCTTGAGATCTGGCGCGATGGCAAGACCAACGAGCAGGAATACGAGCGCGGCATTCCGGTTGCCCCATTAAAGCAGACCGGGACAACAACAAAGCGCGGGACCAAAGTAACCTTCAAGCCGGACCCGGAGATATTTGAAACGACCGTTTATAGCTTCGAAAAGCTGTCCGAACGCCTGCGGGAAAAGGCATTTCTCAACAAAGGGATTCGCATCATCATCAAGGACGAGCGTGATGAGGGCGAGCGGTCACACGAATTTTACTATAAAGGCGGCATCGCGGAATTTGTAAAGCATTTGAACAAAAATAAGAGTCCGCTGCACGACGAACCTCTTTATTTTGAACAAGTTAGCGATGAACTGTCGGTCGAGGTGTCGATGCAGTATAACGACAGTTACGATGAAAAGATCTTTTCGTTTGCGAACAATATCAACACGGTGGACGGCGGCACGCACTTGTCCGGCTTTCGCGGTGCGTTGACGCGTACGATCAACGCTTATGCCGAATCGAGCGGGATGCTCAAGAACTCAAAGGTCGGGCTAAGCGGCGACGACGTGCGCGAGGGCCTGGTGGCCGTTATCAGCGTCAAACTGCCGCAGCCGCAGTTCGAAGGCCAGACCAAAGGCAAGCTCAATTCGCCGGTAAAAGGGCCGGTCGAATCGTTCCTGAATGAAAAGCTGGGCGAGTTTTTTGAGCAAAATCCGAACGTTGCGAAAAAGATCGTCGGCAAGGCGGTCGATGCGTCCCGGGCCCGCGAGGCGGCGAGAAAAGCACGAGAGATCGTTCGCAAAAGCGCCTTGAGCGGTTCGGGCCTGCCGGGCAAGCTTGCGGACTGTCAGGAAAAGGACCCGGCCCAAAGCGAACTTTACATCGTTGAGGGCGATTCCGCCGGCGGGTCAGCAAAACAGGGCCGCGACCGCAAGAACCAGGCCGTTTTGCCGCTGAAAGGCAAGATACTGAACGTCGAAAAGGCGCGGCCGGAGAAAATGCTGAGCCACGGCGAGATCAAGGCGCTGATAACCGCGCTTGGCACCGGCATCGGCAAGGATGATTTTGATGTCAGCAAACTGCGCTATCACAAGATCTGCCTGATGACGGACGCTGACGTGGACGGCAGCCATATTCGCACGCTGCTGCTTACGTTTTTCTTCCGTCAAATGCCGCAGCTGCTTGAGAACGGGCATGTTTTTATAGCTCAGCCGCCGCTTTACAAAGTTAAGAAAGGCCGCAAGGAAGAGTATCTGAAAGACGAGAACGCAATGTTCCGTTACCTGATGCGGCAAGCGACCAGCGATGTGCAGATAACATCAGGCGACCGGTTGATAGAGGGCCGCGAGCTTTCAAAGGCGCTTGATCAGACAAAGGAATTCCGCATCTACGCGGGCCGGCTCGCCCGCCGGCTTGGCAATGACACGCGGCTGGTCGAGGTGCTGCTCGATGCCTTTGCCGGCAAGGACGGCATACTTGCGGGCAATCACATTCGCCTTAGAAAGATCTTTGATCAGGAAGACCTGATGGCGAAGGTCGAGGGCAAACTTGCCGACGCCGGGTTTAACACTGAGTTGACAAGCGATGAAGAGCACGGCCTGTGGGAGATAGACATTGCCTATCCGAACGGATTTAGCCTGAAGATCGACTGGAACCTTGCAAGCTATGTCGAATTTCAAAAGGCCGTCGAACTGAAAAAGGCACTCGAGGCCGACTTTCCCGGTCCCTTTGTCCTTGGTGAAAACGGCACCAGCGAAGCGATAAAGACCCGCGAAGAACTGCTGGAAAAAGTAATGGGCCTTGCCAAAAAAGATCTCACTATCCAGCGTTACAAGGGTTTGGGCGAAATGAACCCCGAGCAATTATGGGAAACGACAATGGACCCGGAAAAACGTACGATGCTCCAGGTCCGCGTCGAAGACGCCATCGAAACCGACGGAATCTTCACCGTCCTAATGGGCGACGCCGTCGAACCAAGGCGAAAGTTTATCGAAGATAATGCCCTCGATGTGAAGAACCTGGACGTTTAAGACGGCCGTCCAACTGAACCTCTTTTGAAGCGGAGTATCGAAACCGCCTGCATTGGCCGCAGGCGGTTTTCTATTTATCGCGATCAAAGGATCCTAGCCGACTTGCCGCAGAAAATGCAAAAACTGAGGCGAACGGGCTTCAAAACTGGCTTCATTTGCGACACTAGAAACCCGGTGCGGAGCACGTTAGCCTACGGAAACGATAAAAAGAACGAATTCGGTAAAACAGCGGCGACACGGGTGAGTTCGACTGTGGGTTTCTTTTTCAACGCAGAGCCGCGGATGACGCGCGGATCTTTACGGAGTGAAACCATGGAGGTTTCAAATCGATACGCAATCTGCGTGCTCCTGGTTGAATTTCTCTGCGCCTCCGCGTCTCTGCGTTGAAAAAGCCCTTGACACGCAATGCAACGTTGTGCTATCTATGATACATTCGTTTTATCGGATGAAACAATTATGGACAGAGACTTTGAAAAATTCCACGGCGGGCCGACCGAGGCGGCGAGTAAACGCATGCATGTTACCATTAGCCCGGCCCATCTGATCCTGCTCAACCGCAACATCTATCACCTGCTCGGCCGTCCGGCCGCGGTTTATCTGCATTACAGCCGCACTCGCGACGTTATCGCGCTCGAACCCTCAAGCCCGCGTCTGCCGGAATCATTCCCGGTAATTGCCAACCCAATGAACTGGCGAATCAACGCCGCCCCGTTCTGCCGCCACTTCGGCATACAGATCGACACCCAGCTTAAATTCATCCGCCCCGAGATCATCGCAGGCGCCCTCCACCTAAACCTCCGCGAAACCGTCTCAGTCGGCGGCCGCCTGCGAAGGAAAAAGAAATAGCTGCCATGCGGAGACGCTAGACGGCGAAGTGTGGTACACAATGGAGCGCCGCCGTTCAGCCCGCGACGCCGATCAGGTAATTCGGTGGCTCCGCGAGATCGGGATCGACCTAGTAAACGCGGATATGGAGTTGACACGAATAGCGGCCCGCTACAAAGCA
Source organism: Acidobacteriota bacterium (assembly GCA_963169175.1). Lineage (GTDB taxonomy): Bacteria > Acidobacteriota > Blastocatellia > Pyrinomonadales > Pyrinomonadaceae > OLB17. Next base: position 3,083 of record CAUJFK010000359.1, read on the forward strand.
AAGGCGGCATCTCCTACGCCGACTGCTTTGCCGCCGCTCTCGCAAAACAAGCCGGCGGCACCCTAGTCACCGGCGACCGCGAATTTGAACAACTGCAAGAGCAAGTTTCGATCCTTTGGTTGTAGGAGAAGAAAGTTGCCGTTTCTGCTAAATTTCGAGCCTTTTGCACCTATCCCATGAATACTTTAATATCTGAGCAATGTCGAGCAATCTAGTAGTTTTACCCTGTGACGGTCTAAGGTCTGCTCCAGGAGTTCAGAGGCCGGTTTCCGACTGGTCAGGTTCTTTGACTTCCGGTCAAAGGTGGGAGGTCTATCAGGGTAACGCGTTAGAAAAATTGTCGGTTATCGAGAACGACTCGATAGACTGCTGTGTGACATCGCCCCCTTACTTTTGGCTCCGTGATTACGGAGATCCAAAACAGATTGGTATGGAAGAATCCGTAGAGGAGTACGTTCAGTCGATCGGGGACGTAATGGCGGCCGTACAAGAGGTGTTGAAGCCTGATGGACTATTGTTCTTGAATCTTGGGGACACCTACTACTCAGGTAAGGGAGAATCACAAGGGAAGGACAGTAAGAGCAAGAAACGACGCTTTGGTTTGCGGGCCGTTGATAAAAGTGGAGGCCTCGGAATTGGATTGCAGCGTAAATCGGTAATTGGGATACCTTGGCGCGTTGCAATTCACATGATCCAACGAGGATGGGTACTTCGAAGCACAATAATTTGGCATCGTGAGAAATGTCTTCCAGAATTCGTTTCTGACCGTCCACGGCGGAGCTATGAATATGTCTTCATGTTCGCAAAAAACCGTCGATACTACTTTGACCGCGAACGACTCATAGAGCAAAATATCGACGAAGACGTATGGACAATCGCTCCTGAACGGAATGGAGCACGCGATATAGACACTGCGCCCTTTCCGCAAGAACTCGTTACCCGGTGTTTAGCGATTGGTTGTCGCCCGAAGGGTACAGTTTTAGATCCGTTTGCCGGAAGCGGCACAACATTATCTGTCGCCTTAGCCGAAGGACATTCCGCAATTGGGATCGAACTAAACCATGACTATTGTCGCTATATTGTCAACCAACTTCACTGCCTGATCTAGAATCAAAATGTTCGTTTCCCCAGGTATCATTGCAAATGCCGTCAAGTCGTTGAACGACATTCACCCGTTCTACGGAACCACTTTTCTCGCATGCAAAGCAGAGAACCTGCCGGTTGGCCGTTCAATCCCATTCGCCATTAGCGAGATCGAAACAAATTTTCTCAAGCGTTATTACCAAACGGAAAGGGAGTCATCGTTTTTTTACACCGCATTCATTACTACGGTGCGGAACAAGCGATGGATTAATCTCAGAAAATATGCGAGTTCTACTCTGCAGAGCACGAGAACACGGTCTGCTTTTAAGCACGCGTTCATACACGAGTCGGGAAGCAAGAACTGGGGATGGCATCCACTATATCGAGCGGTTTTGCAAGATAACTTGAAGGAAAACCGAAACCTGTTCCACGGAAAGCCAATTCCTACTTTCGAACTTGCGGCATGGCTGTTTAGAGACGTAGACTTTGGCGACGAACCGCGGCCCTCGGATTTGATTCAACGATTCAAAAGCGAATTCCATATAGCACAGGATGAAAATCTCCTGTTTGACTTTGGAGTTCCCACGCCTTCTGAAGCTGGGACAATATTCAGTGACGAAAAAATCAATCGGGCCGAACTAAGAAAGTTAATTGGCGATCCGCCGGACGCGAAGCCAGAATCGAGCGGACTGCTGGCATCATTGTCGATAAGAGGAGTTGGCCCCGCGGAGTCGGTTGAGCTTAGTGCGGCACCGAGACTTAATTTATTGACGGGCGACAATGGACTCGGAAAAACCTTTGTCCTAGAGACTATCTGGTGGGCATTAACTGGCCATTGGATCGACGACAATTCAGTAGCCCAACCGGACATTCAGACGCCACGGTCTCAACCTCGTATTCGTTACGAGATTGCGACGGAGTCTTCACGTTCGGTCGACTCATCGTTCCGTTATGATTGGCGCACGGGACAGTGGATAGGAAAGCGCCGACGTGAGGCTCTTGCGGGACTGACTGTGTATGCACGCGTCGATGGCTCTTATGCGGTGTGGGATCCAACAGGAACGGTGGTTAGAAGCTCGGATGTAAATGTCGGCGAGATGCCAAAAGGGTTGACTACTCGTGAAAGGGCCAAGGCAATATCCCGACTTCAAGGCATGGAGCAAATTGTTTTGACGAACCAAGAAGTCTTTGAAGGCAGCAGGCAAACAGAAGGGCTTCTAAGAGACTGGGTTAAATGGCAGAATCGCCCGGATCGATATCCGTTTGCTGAACTGTGCCAAGTGCTCGAACTATTATCGCCCCCAGAGATGAGGTCTCTTAAGCCTGGCCGAATTCAAGACTCGATTTTTAGCCATCTTGAGGTACCTACGATCGCATATCCGTACGGTGATGTTCCCATCGTTCATGCGTCCGCCGGCATTCGGCGGATTATTTCGCTAGCATATCTAATCGTGTGGGCGTGGACAGAACATCAAAAGATATCTGAACGGACGCGCGAAGAGCCACAACGTCGCATGGTTATTCTCATTGACGAATTGGAGGCTCACCTCCATCCCCTGTGGCAGAGAACCATTCTTCCAGCCCTGATACAACTCGGAGAGGCCCTCTCCTCAGAACTGAAAATCCAGTTCTTTATCGCGACACACTCGCCGTTAGTAATGGCATCGGCGGAACCGTTCTTTGATGAAGATACCGACAAGCAATTTCATGTCAAGATGTCGGCTGAAGGAACGGTTACATTTGAAGAAAAAGACTTTGTTGAACATGGTCTTGTAGATTATTGGCTTGTATCTCCGACATTCAATCTTAGGCATCCATCGAACGCACCCGCAGAGAAGTGGATAGAAGAAGCAAAGCGACTTCAACTTGAAAAAAAGCCATCGGTGAATGAAATTCGACGAATATCCGAAGGTCTTACTTCGGTACTTGCGTCAACTGATCCATTTTGGGTCCGGTGGCTGTTCTTTGCCGAACGTCACGGGGTCGAAGTATGATTCCTGTAACAGTCAAACCAGTCCCACAAAACTTTAATTCAATTGTTAGGAATCCGGGCCTCGCATTTCTGGCTCAATTTCCTAACCCTACGAGAGAGGACTACAAGCGAAGAGGAAGTAAAATTTGGCGACGTGCACTCGATGATTTATATTTCTCATATGAT
>CAUJFK010000360.1 GCA_963169175.1 Acidobacteriota bacterium
AAGCACTGACAGCCAGGAGGTTTGCTTAGAAGCAGCAATCCTTTAAAGAAAGCGTAATAGCTCACTGGTCAAGTAGCCCTGCACCGACAATATAACGGGGCTTAAACTATCCACCGAAGCTTTGGATGTCTTATGACATGGTAGGCGAGCATTCTGTAACTGTGAAGCGGGACCGAAAGGACCGTTGGAGTGATCAGAAAAGACTTTGTCGGCATTAGTAGCGATAACGTATGTGAGAACCATACGCACCGAAAACCTAAGGTTTCCTAAGTCAAGTTAATCTGCTTAGGGTTAGTCTGTACCTAAGGCGAGGCCGAGAGGCGTAGTCGATGGAAATCCGGTTAATATTCCGGAACCATGGGTATGTGATGTGGGTTGACGGAGCAGGGTAGTCAAGACACCTGACGGATGGTGTTGAAGTAAATAGGCCGTCGCTTAGGCAAATCCGGGCGACACCAGGCTAAATACGCGGACGAAAGTACGCTCCCCTCGGGGTGCGGAACAAGTTGATGACCCCAGCTTCCAAGAAAATTCCCGTTCATCTATACATATTCCACTGGCAGTACCGCAAACCGACACAGGTAGGTAGGATGAGAATTCTAAGGTGCTTGTGAGAACCCTCGTTCAGGAACTCGGCAAAATGTATCCGTAACTTCGGGAGAAGGATAGCCGTGTTCACCAAGAACACGGTCGCAGAGAAATGTTCCAGGCGACTGTTTAACAAAAACACAGGTCTCCGCAAAGTTGTAAAGACGACGTATGGGGGCTGACGCCTGCCCAATGCTGGAAGGTTAAGAGGAGCGGTTAGTCGCAAGGCGAAGCTGCGAATCGAAGCCCCAGTGAATGGCGGCCGTAACTATAACGGTCCTAAGGTAGCGAAATTCCTTGTCGGGTAAGTTCCGACCTGCACGAATGGCGTAACGATCTGGAAGCTGTCTTAACGAGGGACACAGCGAACTTGTAGTACCGGTGAAGATGCCGGTTTCCCGCATCTAGACGGAAAGACCCCGTGCACCTTGACTACAACTTGATAGTGATTTCGGGCAAGTAATGCGCAGCATAGGTGGGAGGCTTTGATGTCAGGCTTTTGGGCTTGGCGGAGCCATCGGTGAGATACCACCCTTTGCTTGTTTGGAATCTAACCTAGACCCGTAATCCGGGCCAGGGACATTATCAGGCGGGTAGTTTGACTGGGGCGGTCGCCTCCTAAAGAGTAACGGAGGCGCTCGAAGGTTGGCTCAGGCTGTTTGGAAATCAGCCGCAGAGTGTAAACGCATAAGCCAGCTTAACTGCGAGACATACACGTCGAGCAGGTACGAAAGTAGGAGTTAGTGATCCGGCGGTCGCTTATGGAAGTGCCGTCGCTCAACGGATAAAAGGTACGCCGGGGATAACAGGCTGATCCTGCCCAAGAGTTCACATCGACGGCAGGGTTTGGCACCTCGATGTCGGCTCATCACATCCTGGGGCTGAAGAAGGTCCCAAGGGTTCGGCTGTTCGCCGATTAAAGTGGTACGTGAGCTGGGTTCAGAACGTCGCGAGACAGTTCGGTCCCTATCTGGTGTGGGCGCAGCAATATTGAAGGAATCTGACCTTAGTACGAGAGGACCGGGTTGGGTCCACCTCTAGTGTACGTGTTATCGCGCCAGCGGTATCGCACGGTAGCTATGTGGAGCATGGATAAACGCTGAATGCATCTAAGCGTGAAGCCAGACCTAAGATAAGTATTGCCAGTGAGGCTCGTGGAAGACCACCACGTTGATAGGCTGGAGATGTAAGTGCAGCAATGTACTTAGTTGACCAGTACTAATTGCCCCAAGGCTTGACCATAAAATTTGTTGACAAGCAATTTTGTTCGATAAACTTTAGTTTGTCGTTCAGGTTAAGCACCTTGTGGAAATATTACATGTATTCAGTTGTCAGACACTCAGGTGTTGGCAGCCCGCACGGTTACTTTGGGCTAAAGTTTGAAATTCGAATTCTGAGGCATGACAGAGCCGTTAGATGCGGTGGCATTTGTTGACCACTTTACGCCGGCCACTGACCACTGCTTCGACCAGTTTTCCGGTGATTGTATCGGCAGGGTCACACCCGTTCCCATCCCGAACACGGTAGTTAAGCCTGCTTGAGCCGATGATACTGCATCTTTCAGGTGTGGGAAAGTAGGTAGTCGCCGGATCTAAATCAAAAAGCCCGCTCACAATTGTGAGCGGGCTTTTTCGTTAGCAAAAGTTGTTTCGCTAACGTATTTTCGATAATCTTCTCCCCGAATTTCGAATTGCTGAACACGAGAAGCGACAATAGCTAAACCTGCTCGCGCCCTGCGGAGATCCTGAATTGACCGCGGCATTGCGAACAATGGGTTCCGTACAGACGGCTCCTGAGACAATCAAGGCGTTTTTTATTTTGCCGCATGGTTCGCTCTCCGCCGCTTGAATGGTAACTGTTATGGATTTTCGAGAGCTACAAAAGCCCGCCGGCCGATGTGAAATATCCGCCGACGTAAACATCTGTTCCCAGTACTGCAATAGAATGTGCGGAACCGCCAACGGCGCTCCCAAGCCCGGAGCCCAAAGTAGACCACGTTGAGCCGTCCCATTTGGCTATGCGGTTCGCCCCAAGCCCGCCGGCCGATGTAAAATACCCGCCGACAAAAAGATTCGTTCCCGAAACTGTGATGTCATGGACGTTGTCATTTGTCCCGCTCCCTAATGCCGACCATGTTGAACCGCTCCATTTCGCGATGTGATTTGCCGGCACCCCTCCCATAGATGTGAAACTCCCTCCAACAAAAACATGGGTTCCGGATATCGCGATCGCGATCACCCCGCCGTCCCCGCTCGACCCCAAGACGATCCAGTTTGTCCCGTCCCATTTTGCGATTCCGCCCACAATTCCACCGGTTGTCTGGAAAGAGCCTCCGACGTAGATGTCGGTTCCTGAAACGGCCATGGCGTTAACACCGAGTACTCCTGCCCCAAGCGCAGACCAGCTTGAACCATCCCACTTGGCGATATTCTCGACTTGGACACCGCCAGCGTTCATAAAAGAACCGCCGACATAAACATCCGTTCCTGATACAGCGATGTCTGAAACGCCCGTCCAATTCAACCCGCCGCTAACGCCGGGCCCCAAGGTGGACCATCTTGAGCCGTCCCATTTGGCGATATTACCAGCAAACGAATCCCCCGCGATTGAAAAGCTGCCGCCAATATAGATGTTGCCCGCACCGTCCGACGCGAGGGCCCACACTGGCCCATTAACTCCATTTGGCCAGAAGCGATCATCCCATCGATCTTCGCAGGCTGTCGCGGAAGAATGGTCAATCTGACCGATGCCGTGGGCGACGAAACGCGGCGAGCCGTTTTCGCCGGCTAGCATCCGGAAGCCCTTCGGGTCGAAGCTACCTGAAACTCCGGGCCGAATCGAGCCGTCCGTATTAAGTATCGACGAAATGGGTTGTCCGCTTGGCTGCTCAGCACGCATCCGGTTGAGATCGCCGGAGGATTGTGCGGCCGCCAATAAGGCGAGGCAAAGAATGATCAAGGCTGCTTTTAATGATTTAGTGAGAGACATGTTTTTCATATTCAATACTCCTTGCGAATCCATAGATCGCATGAATGTCCAACAAACTTTAGTTTGTTGAAATCTCAACAAACTAAAGTTTGTTGGACTGTGGGCGGCCATTGTCAGACCGACAATGGCCGTTTTCTGCTTTAAAGTGACTCGTCTCATAGTTGGAGAACCAGATCCGTAATCGACGAACTTACCGTGATCGTTCTTGAGGCCGAGCCGTGTCTTTTGCTTTTTACGGTGACGGTATAAGTTCCCGCGGCGACACCCTGAAATCGGAAATATCCGAACGGATTCGTGAGTGCGTGCCGCAGGTTTCCGGCGCCATCTTCCAAAACCACTCTGGCGCCTCGAACCGCGAGTCCTGACGAGGTCGTCAGTCTTCCCGTTATTTCGAAGGTTGCAGACTGAGCCGGAGCAAGCAGGAAGCGGGCAATAGCGAACGTGTCATTCGAGCCGCCAACGACCACCGCTCGCCCGTTGCCGTCCAGAGCGATCCCGTAAGCGTTGTCGTTTGAATTGTTAAAGTCAGCAGTCGCCTTGCCACTCCCCGAACCGAACGTGGGATCGAGCGAACCACCTGCGTCGTAACGCACAACGGCGAAGTCATCGTTAAAGCTGCCGGAATAGGGTCCCACGGCAACGATCTTTCCGTCGGCCTGAATCGTGACAGAGCGTGCATGCTCATTGCCCGAACCGATCGCTGTTGTCACCTTGCCGTCGGAGTCAAATGTCGCGTCGAGCGAACCATCTGGGTCATAACGAGCGATGGCAAAATCAAGGTTCGAGCCGTTGTTGCTAAAACCCGCGGCCACGATCCTGCCGTCTGTCTGAATGGCGACTGAAAAGGCATTACTGCTGTAACTGCCTATCGGTGTAGTCACCTTACCGTTCTCGCCGAACGTCGTGTCGAGCGAACCGTTTTGGTTGTAACGAACAACCGCAAAGTCGGGACTAGAGTTTGGAGCTCCCCAGAGGCCATTCCAACTTTCCCCGACAACCACTATTTTCCCGTCCGATTGAAGTGCGAGTGAAGAGCCGAAGTCGTCGCCGCGGATATTGGTCCTGACTATACCGTCTGAGTCAAAAGTAGAATCGAGCGTACCATCTGTGTTATATCGAACCAGGGTAAAGTCAGTCTGGCCAGAGGCACCGCTTCTGCCCGCGACCAGGATCTTTCCGTCCGGCTGGATCGCGACCGAATATGGCCTGTCGTCTGACGAAGCGATCACCGTAACCACCACCCCATCGCCACCGAAACTGGTATCGAGCGAACCGTCCGGATTGTAACGGACAACGGCAAACGATATGAGCGCGCAGACTTCATAGCAAGTACTGCCCACGCCCGCAGCGATTATCTTACCGTCCGGCTGAACGGCAATAGCGCGCACCTCGTCATACCCGTAATAAAAAATACCTGTTGTGACCATTCCAGTACCGCCGCCAAACGTTGTATCGCGCGATCCGTCCGGGTTATAACGGGCAACGGCAAAGTCCGAATCAAATTCGTTGTACCCGGTCCCAGCAGCCAAGATCTTTCCATCAGGCTGAACCGCAACTACGTACGCCGCACCGTAATAATCGGAGAGCCTTCCATCGCCAGAGAACGTCGGGTCGAGATCGCCTGGGACGGCGGCAAACGCATTGTGCAGCGACAGTGATAGGAATACTGCGGCTAAGAATAGGTGTTTTATTTTCATGGCTGCCTCCCTGTCTATCGATCCGGCGTTAGCGAGAAAAAAGGCGGCGGAGATGTCGGATCATACTCCGCCGCTTGTCGAAAGTGCCTGTGGTCAGTCGAATTCGAGACGAGTGGCCGTTTCGGTGGCGCAGCCAGTTGAAACCAGCACTCCGTTGGGGTCGAAGATCTCAAAGGTGGCCTCCGTTGTCAGTGTGTCGCCGTCAAGAACGTGCGTGCGCCGGACCTTTTGAGAACCATTATTTGTTCCATCGGCATTTACTCGGCGGAACAAAAAGACCGAAATGTATTCGTGTCCCCGGGTCCGCTTCCATATACCGTGTCCGGCGCTGCGAGTTGCTAAGGATTGTGAGGTTTCCATCATAGTTCCACCACGATCAAAGGTATTCAGTACCGGAACCGAAATGATCGGAAGGCCCGTTGCACAGTTTCGAATTGTCACCGTGGCCATCCAGGTTCCGACGATGCTGTTACGGCCTCGTTCCGATGAATCACGATCTTGTTTGCTCTCGGAATCCTGTCCAAAGGCGGCCGAAAGCCCTAAGGTTAAGCTGAGCATCATCGCAACCACGAAGATGAATGTTTGTGTTCTTTTATTCATTTTGTTTCTCCTCTTTTCTTTATTTCTCTGCGATTGAGTTGTAAGGGACGCGTCGGAGATGCCGTTGGGCTTTGCCGCCTCCGCCGCGTGATCATGTCAAGGTTCCTCAACCCGTCCGGCCACAATGGTCGAGCACCCGACGTTTATTTGAACTCCGTCCAGGCTGAATGTCCGGGAGTCGCCCGTTGACGACCATATGAGTGCATCGTCATAAAGCGCGGCGTCGTGCGTGACTATCTGATAGCTTGTCACCACGCCAGCGGTGTTAAAGAGATAGGCCTTGATCCGAAAGCGATACTGGTCGCCTTCAACGTGTTTCCATACGCCCAGTTGTTCGCGGCCTCGTCCGCCTGATCCCGTGCCGGACGAGACACCTGAAAACGTTCCGCCCGGACTAAAGATGTATGCAGCCTTAAATGTTGTGATCGGCGCACCGGTGGCGCAAACGCGGGGCGTGACAACAGCGTCCCAGGTACCCGCGAGAAGACTGATGCCGGAGCGTTGTGCGGCGATCGAACTCGCCATCGTGAGAAAAAGAACTCCGAATATGCCTGCAGTTGTGATTTTCATCTTGGCCTCCTCTGCGTTTAATCAAGCACCATTCGCGTACCGTCACTTGTTGAACAGCCGACGCCGATCTGTGTCCCATCGGGGCTGAAGATCTGGGTGACGCCGTCGGATGTGTAATGTTGATCGTCCGCGTCTAGCTGCAGATCGTGCGTGACGATCTGATAGCCGATCACAAGAGCATCCGCGCTGTAGAGGTAGGCTTTAAATCGAAACCGATACGTATCACCCGCTACATGCGCCCATACACCTCGTTCGGACGTTCTCAAGGTCGGAGGTGTCCCGGACGTAATGCCTGAGAACGTACCGCCCTGATTAAAACTGCCGACCGACTGGAACGACCTGATCGCAGACCCTCCTCCCCCTCGCACACAGTTTCGGATGGTTACAACCGCATCCCATGTGCCGGTCAGTCGGCCATCGGCGGACTGCGCCAAGGCAGTCGCACTCACCGATAGCAATATCGCAAGTAAACTTCCAAAAGGTTTCTTCATTTTTGCCTCCGTTTACGAAAAAGATCCGCACAAAAAATTTGTATCCTGTTTGTGCGATGTGTGGCATAATCGACCATCGTTCGATAGATGTAGTTAATTTTGTGTGAATCGTTGTGAATCGTTGTGAATGCTGGACGAGAACGGTAAAAACGCAGCTACTTACGAGTTTGAAGGACACCGGCTCGACGCGGCGAAGCGCATCCTTTACGGGCTGGACGACACACCTCTCTTACTGAAGCCGAAGGCCTTTGACACGCTTTTATTTCTTTTGGAAAATCCGGGCAGGGTTATCGAACGCGATGAGATAATGGCGGCGGTTTGGCCGGAGACTGTCGTTGAAGAGAATAATCTTACTCAGCACATTTCCACTCTCCGTCGGCTGCTGGGCGAAGGGAAGAATGATCACCGCTATATTGTTACGGTTCCGGGCCGCGGTTATGAGTTCACGGCTCATGTGACACGCCCGACTTCGAAGCACGATAAGTTCCCGATCATCCCCGAGCCCGACACAGCCCGCACTAGGTCTCGAAACCTGTTCATTGTACTTACGGCTGGTCTCGCCATTTCGCTCCTGCTGTTTGGCTTTCTTCTTCAGGATCGGAGAGCCCCCGCCGCAACCGGCCCGATCAAGTCGATCGCCATTCTTCCATTCAGGCCTATCAGCGACGAGGGTCGGATTGATGTACTTGAACTCGGGATGGCCGATACGCTCATATCGCGCTTTGGCAAGATCAAAGATCTTGAGGTCCGTCCGCTAAGTTCGGTGCTAAACTTTCGAGGCCCCGACCATGACGCGGTGGCTGTTGGAAAAGCACTAAATGTCGATTTGGTTCTCGAACCGAATCTGCAGCGTTTGGGCGAGCGCATTCGGGTAAATGTCCGGCTGATCAGAGTTGCCGACGGATTTGTCATCTGGACCGATACGATCAATGAAAGTTCTTCGGACCTGCTGGGCGTTCAGGATAAGATCGCGGCAAGGATATTGAACTCCGTTCCTTTTGAATTATCCGGTGAGGAGCGTTTACTTCTGGGAAAGCGATCCACAAACAGCTCCGACGCATACGAATATTATCTCTATGGTCGTCAAAACGCGCTAAAGGGAACGAAGGAGGGGATCCGAAGTGCAATTGCTTCCTACGAGAAAGCGATATCCGCGGATCCAACCTACGCTCTTGCATACGCTGCGATGGCTGATGCATATCGCACACTCGCGTTTCCGGGCTTTGCTCGTTCGAAGGAGGTTTGCCCGCAGGCGAGAGAACTTGCGAACAAAGCCCTGGAACTTGATCCGACGCTCGCTGAAGGTTATACAATTCTCGGATATATCGACTTCCTTTATGATTGGGACATGGCGTCGGCTGAGGCAAACTTCAGACGGAGCATAGAGTTAGGTCCGAACAATTCTGACGCTCGCCGCGCCTATTCATTATTCCTTTCGCATGCAGGACGACACGACGAGGCGATCGGGGAGATCAGGCTGGCGAAAGAGTTAAGCCCGCAAACGCTGATCGTGCAGGTGCTCGAAGGTCAGTCTCTCCTCTTCGCGGGCCGTGACGAGGAAGCATTAAGCCAGTTTAATAAAGTGGTTGATTTCGATCCGAACTATTGGATCGGACACTACAACCTCGGCCGGGCGTATTTATTTCAAGGGCGATACGAGGAGGCCATAGCCGAGCTTTCGAAGGCGACAGAATTGAATGCCCCGGCGCATATGAGCTTGCGCAACACTGGGTATGCTTATGCCAGAATGGGCGACTACCAAAAGGCCCAGAAGATCATTGACGAACTGAAAGCTTTGTCGGCCAGGGAGTTTATTCCTTATTCCAGCATCGCGATGATCTACATTGCGATGGGTCAAAAGGAAGAGGCGTTGAACCTGCTGGAAAAGGCGTTAGATGAGCGAGAAACATATCTTGTGCTCCTTAAATCTTATAAACTCTGGGACGACTTGCGCTCGGAACCGCGGTTCGCCCACATCTTGAAAAGAATGAACCTGAACGACTAGGGAAAAGTCATGCATCGATTGTCAAAACCGGCAGCGATAGCGACTGGGATCATCCTGACCGACGCGGAACCCAGTCGCTACCGTGCTGCCGGTTCTGACCCGACGGTGAGGAGCATATGATTGGATTCTTCAGGTCTATCCGTGCCGTTATTCTTTTCTCGATCCTTGCGGCTTCGATGGAGGGGCAAACGTCGACCGGTTCGATCTCTGGCATCATTACCGATCAAAACCAGGCCGTTGTTCCTGGAGCGGCCGTCACTATCCGGAACAGCGAAACTGGGTTTTCACGATCCGCAGCCACGGATGCTGACGGCAGATATAGTTTTTCAAACCTTCCTATTGGTGCCTATGAACTGACTATCTCGGCGGCGAACTTTGCGAGATATATTCAATCGGGCATTCATTTGCTCGTAAATCAAGATGCGGTTGTCAGCCCTGATCTGAAACCGGGAGACGTGAACGAGGTCGTCACGGTTGATTCGGACGCCTCGCTGCTAAATACAACCACCGCCGAGGTTGCTACCCGATTCGACACGCGCCGGCTTTCTGAACTTCCCATAGCATCGAACCGCGACGTCTTTAATATCCTCTATTCCGTTCCAGGCGTGACCCGACGCGCAAGCGGACAGCCTGCCATGCTTGTCGGGGCCGCCTTTTCGGTAAATGGCGGCCGGATTCGGTCAAACAGCTTTCTGCTTGACGGCCAGGACGTTAACGATCCGACTCTTACCGGCGGCCAGATTCCGCTCAATAACCCGGACGCCATACAGGAGGTCCGGATCGTCACCAATCAATTTTTGCCGGAGTATGGGCACAATGCCGGCTCGTCCATAAATTTCGTCGGCAAGTCAGGCACGAACGACCTTCACGGTTCCATATTCTGGTTTCATAATGATCAGTACTTGAATGCGTGCAGCAATCTCGATAAGCGGGCTGGATTTTGTCATCCAAAATCGTCAAACCACGCAAAACGTGTTGCTCCATTTCGGCTTGAGAACCAAATAGGATTCACGATCGGAGGGCCTGTCGTGCTTCCGCGTTTTGGCGAAGGCGGACCATATTTTTACAGCGGAAAGGGCAGGACATTTTTCTTTACCGACTATCAGCGTTGGTCCGATCGTCAATTGGGATCTGGATTGACGCTGAAGGGAGCGCCGACAGCGGCCGGCCGTGCAGAATTGCAGGCCCGTGCCGGTGACCGCCCGCAAATGCAGGCCTTACTAAGGTTCGTTCCGGCGGGAATACCGAACGGACAGAGCCGGAGCGTCGCTATGAACGACGGCTCGATATTCGATGTCGAGCTTGGCGATCTCGCCGGGTCGTCCGACTTCAGGTTCGACAGCCATCAGGGATCCGTACGTAT
>CAUJFK010000361.1 GCA_963169175.1 Acidobacteriota bacterium
TCAAATATGCGGACAACCTCCGCCGATGAAGCAATGCGGCTGGTCCCCGTCCGCGAAATGTCCCTCGAACGAGCCCTGGAATTCATCGCCGACGACGAACTGATCGAGGTAACCCCAAAAGCTATCCGCCTAAGAAAACGCCAACTAAAAGCAAACGAACGGCCGAAAAAGTAACCGAACGGCCGTCCGAATGCCCGGATCGTGAGTATTTAAAGCTCTTTTTTCGTGAATATTCGTGTCTTCAGTTTCGAGAATTTCGTGGTCAGAATCCGGCTTCGCGACCACGAAAAATCACGAAATAAGACCCGAATGTTCACGAAACGATCGGCTTCTGACCTAAAGGCCTATTTTGGATCTCCCTTGACCACCGGCGCCTCGAATTTACGACGAAAAGTCCTGACTCAACCGCGCCAGTGCGATTGCCCCAAGGAAAAGGCCAACGTCCCGAAGTGCGACGTCGAGATAGCCGCCAACGATCAACAGGTTGACGATAATCAACGCAAGCCAGATGGCGACGATATACGCAAATATCTTTGGCTTCAGGAACACACCGATACCCGCGATTATCTCGACCACGCCGACCACGTACATAAATTGATGTCCGTATCCGCCGAGCATTTGATTGGCAAAAGGTGACAGGTACTTGTCCCAGTCCACCAACAAATGAAAGAACTTATCAATGCCCGCCACAAGCGGGGCGATCGTAAATGCGACCCGCAGTATCTGGTATGCCTGATACGCCGGGCGGCTGGTATCGACGGCCACGCCGTGTGCCGCCATGCTGTCGAGAGTTGCTGCTGTTGCCATGTTTTCCTCCTGGACTTTCTGCAAATTTTGTAAAGCATTCTCATAATACCGCCAACAGATTGAATAAGTCAAGAAAAATCTTGACTTTCTTTGCTTACTCTTTAAATTATGGTAAATATGTGGTTTAATGGTTGTGCATGACACGTGGCAGACTAAATTCAAGATTTTTTGAAAGCACGCGCGGGCGAATCGTACTTGCGCTTCGCCTTGACGGAAAAACGGTAAATGAGCTCGCGGATGGGCTGGAGCTGACGGACAACGCGGTACGGGCGCACCTGATAACGCTGGAACGTGACGGGCTTGTTCGGCCTGCCGGAACCGTGCGCGGATTTCGAAAGCCGCATAACATATACGAATTGACAGAAGACGCCAGGCACGTCTTTCCAAATTCGTATGATTCACTTTTTAATCGGTTGCTTGAGTCCCTAAAACTTCGCCTTCCCACTGAGGCACTGATGGGCATTCTCTCCGAGATCGGCAGAAAGATCGGCATCGCGCATGCCGGAGAGGGAGATCAAACTCAGGCTAAACGGGTCCAGAACGCGATCGCGGCACTGAAAGAACTTGGCGGCGCCGCCGTTGCCGTCGAAGCCAATGGCGAGCTGATAATAAAAAGCAGCGGATGCCCGTTCGCCGATGCTGTATCCGAACACCCTGAGGTCTGCAAGGTCGCGGAATCATTGGTCCAGGAGATCGTCGGCGCTCCCGTGCGCGAGATATGCGAGCGCGACCCGTTTCCGAAATGCCGGTTCGCGATAACTACACCGGCCTAATTGTCCGGTTGGCCCTCGGCCTCGTCGTCATCATCCTCGATCTCATCTGGAGAAAATGGCTGATAGCCGTGCGCGTCATCGTAATAGTATCCACCTTCATTTTCGTCCTCATTTGGCACATGATCGCTGGTTTTACATTTCCCGTCGCGCGGCTCTTTGGGCTCTGGCATCATAGAGTTATTATGAAGTCGGTCTAGGCCTCATTCAAAACAAATCTTATGCGCTTTCGAAACTATCTTTATGTTTCAGTGGTGATGTTCGCGGCGGTGACGGCGACCTGGTTCGCGGCACGGTCTTCCGCCGAGCGTGTTCTCCCCGACGTAAACAACGATTACCAGATCGGGGCCACGCTGTGGATGCAGAAGGCGGGCGAATACCGTGCCCTGGCGTATCAGGCATTCAACATTGCTCAGCTTCGGCTCGATGCCGATCTGGACAAGAAAAACATCAAAAAGCTTCCAAAGCTTGAACGGAAAAAACCGCGGGCAATTATGGTCGATATCGATGAAACGATGCTCGATAATTCGCCTGCCCAAGCTTTCGGGATCATCAACCACCGTCCGTTCAACAACGATGACTGGTACGTCTGGGGCAAACTCAAGAAAGCCAAACCGATACCCGGCGCCGTCGATTTTGTAAATTACGCGGTATCGAAAGGCGTCACGGTGTTCTTCGTTTCCAACCGCGATGAGGTGCAGAAACCTGAAACCATCGAGAATCTGGTCCTTGCGAAATTCGCGGATATTTCCGCTGAGAATGTGCTGCTCCGCCAACGCGACGCAAATGGCCGGTCGATATCAACCAAGGAGCCGCGGCGGGAGCAAATTCTCCAAAAATACCGGATCGTAATGTTCATTGGCGATAACCTTGATGATCTTGCCGACGTGTTTGAGAAAAGGACCGTGGAAGATCGTTTTGCCGAGGTGGACAAGGCCCGTGCGTTGTTTGGCGGCCGGTACATCGTGCTCCCAAACGCTATGTACGGAACCTGGGAAAGCGCACTGTACAGTTACGACAACAGCCTCGCTGCCGAAGATAAAGAAAAGCGCCGTTCAGCGTCGCTGGAATTGCCGTAGTCATTCTCGGGTGTCAGCCGAAACGTTGTTATCGAAGACCGTAAAGATGGAACACTGCCGCCCAACCGCTTCGTGGCGTTTGTGTTATGACGAAAGGTGATACACGATTATACTGATATCGTTCTACCAACGACCGCTAAAAACTTAAAACCAAAAAATGAAACCAATGAGATCGATCCTGTCGTTCATTTTTATAGCCGCTTTTTGTCTTGCCCCGATCGAGCTATCGGCCCAGCACGCGGCTCCTGCCCGGAAATTTGATCTAACGATCGACACCATCATGCGTGGGTCGGCGCTGGTCGGTTATGAGCCGACCGGTGTTCGGTGG
>CAUJFK010000362.1 GCA_963169175.1 Acidobacteriota bacterium
GTTTGTCTTTTAGTTCGATCAGGCGGGCACGCAGGTAATCGCCGACAACTCGGGCGTTTGTACGCAGGTCGTCGTCTTCGATCAATTTAATCACCGCAAGCGCGGCGGCGGTCGAGACTGGGTTGCCGCCAAATGTGGCGAACGTAAGGCCTGGGAATCTATCGGCAACCTCAGGCGTCGCTATCGTCCAGCCGATCGGGATGCCGTTGCCCATTCCTTTAGCCGAGGTCATAATGTCCGGCTCAACGTTCCAATGCTCGATGCCGAACCATTTATCACCGGTACGTCCCCAGGCGGTCTGAACCTCGTCCGCAATGCAAAGGCCGCCGTATTTCCGGGTGATCTCATAAGCACGTTCAAAATATCCGGCCGGCGGAACGATAAAACCTCCCACGCCAAGTATCGGTTCTGCCATAAACGCAGCGATTTCGCCGGTCGTCGTCGTCTGGATCACATCTTCAATATCGTTGGCACATGCCGCACCGCAGTTGTCCGGCGTCGCGCCGAACGGACAGCGGTAACAATAAGGCGCCATCGCGTGAACAATGCCCGCAACCTGGGCCGGCAGCGGCCGCCATGACGAATGTCCAGCCGACGAAAGCGCGGTTGCCGAGCGGCCCGAATAGCTGTGCCGCAGCACGACTATCTCATGCCGCCCGGTCGCAAGCTTCGCCGCCATCTGCGCAGTATCATCAGCTTCGGTTCCGGTACTTGTGAAGAACGACTTCTTCAATGCACCCGGCGTTATCTCAGCCAGTTTCTCGGCAAGATTCGATTGGTTCTCGTTCGCATAAAGCCCCGACGTATGCTGTATTTTCGCGTTCTGAGCATTGATCGCCTCATTTATCCGCGGATTCGCATGCCCAACGCTTACCGTCAGCACACCCCCGAAGCAATCCAAATACCGGTTGCCCTGGTCGTCCCAAACATATTCGCCCTCGCCTTTTACCAATGCGATCGGCTCATGGTAATACATCGCAACCGCCGGGAAAAGAAATTCCTTGTGCTTACGCACCGCGTCCGAAACTGTCGATCTTTGTTCTTGTGGATTCATACTATTATTCCTGCCCGCAAAAATCAGAAGAAATTGGTAGAACATTTTACTCTACTTTGGGCAATTTCGCTCTCCGTGGGCTAGCTGCATGGCTGTTTCGTGTATTTCGCTTCTTGATTCGTGCGTTTCGTGGTGGCGAAGCCGGGGACCTGGACCACTAAACACACGAATCAAGAAACGAAAAACGCCGAAACAAGATGTCGCTTTGGGGGCTCTAACAACTTGGGCGGCTCCGCGCTATTCTTGCTTTGGCCAAATTATGTCGAGCTTTGCGTGGTTGCTTTTACTCGTGTTTTTGCTGACCGTGTTGGGAAGCGCGGCGTTGCTGCTTGTCACCGTCAAATATTATTGGGGCGAACGCGGCACGCCGCCCGCAAAAGGCGAACAGCGTCGGGTTCAAAAAGATATCGAGTTGCGGCTGAGAGCAAAGCAGATCGAACACGCCGCGCAGAATCCCGTAAAACCGCGCAGACCAGGCTTCTTCGATAACCGAAAAACATAGAATAGGCTGTCAGCCTTTTTATAGGGAGCCAAACGCTCACAGATAGCTCCGACGTGATGTTCTTGTTCCTAAATTTAGATCTAGTTCATCTTTGTCTGTGGTTAGTAAGTGTCTCCCACTGAACAAGATGAAGAAAAATACTGAATAAGATGAACAAGAGTCGGCGTCCACAGCGCGTGTTTCACGGGCACTTTTTAGACCTCCCCTCCTTGCGGCGATACGTTCTTCGCCGGGTTCTGGTGTAATATCGTAGTTTTGTTATGAAACCGAAACTTGGAATAGCGGTGGTTGGCGTTGGCGGGGCAGTCGGGACAACTATGTTTGCCGGGCTGGAGCTGTTGCGAAAAGGCCTCATAGGTAAACAAGGGCTTCCGCTGGCTGAATTTGGCTCCGCCGGCCTCGTGCCTTACGAAGATATTGCTGTCGCCGGATGGGACCTGTACGGCAGCCACTTGGCCGCGGCCGCGGAAGGGCACGATGTTCTTTCGTACAAGCAGTTCACGGCGGTTGAAGGATCTCTGCGGAACGCAAAACCGTGGCCTGGGCTCGGCGATCGACGATTCGTAACGAATATCGAAGGCGAAAATCTGATCGCGGCAGACGGACATCGTCGCGCGATCCAGCGGATCCGGGATGACATCGAGGCGTTCCGCGAAAAATGCGAAGCCATTGTCGTCATCAACCTGGCTTCGACCGAAAAACTCAGCGTCGAGGGAAATGAGGTGCTCAATACTCTCGCCGCTTTTGAAACGGCCCTCGATGACAATTCTTCCGACATTTCACCCGCAATGCTGTACGCCTATGCCGCCATTTCGGCCGGTGTTCCCTACGGCAATTTCACGCCCTCGACCGCGGCGGATGTTCCGGCCCTCATAGAGTTTGCCGAGCGGGAACGCGTACCTATTGCCGGTAAGGACGGCAAGACCGGGCAGACCTTTATCAAATCTGTCCTCGCCCCCGCATTCCGCAGCCGGGCGTTAAAGGTCGAAGGCTGGTTCTCGACAAATATTCTTGGAAATCGCGATGGGCTTGTCTTAAGCGACGAAGAATCGCTTGCGTCAAAGGTTAAGACGAAAAGCTCGCTGCTCGATGATATTCTTGGCTACAAGGTCGAAGACCATCTGGTGGACATCCGCTATTACCGTCCGCGAGGTGATAATAAAGAGGCGTGGGACAACATCGACCTGACCGGCTTTCTCGGCCAGCCGATGCAGTTAAAAGTCAACTTTCTCTGCCGTGATTCGATCCTTGCCGCGCCGCTCGCCATCGAGATCGCACGCTGCCTTGACCTTGCGCGCCGCCGCGGACAGGGCGGCATCCAGGAACAGCTTTCAGTTTTCTTTAAGCTCCCAATGAGCAAGTCTGAAAAACCGGAACAAGCCTTTCACAAACAGGAAGCAAACCTGCTCGATTGGCTCGAACCGTCCGCTTGACACACGCGGCATGTAACCATCGGATCGCGATCATCTTTGTGCCCTTCGTGTCTTCAACTTCGGGGCCTTTGTGTTAAAAAACCGTTAACACAAAGGCCGGGCACCACCCTCGATCATTTCTTCACATACAGCGCCGGGAACTCTTTCTTTAAACCTTCGATCTTCGGCAGGTCGTGGTAAACGATGTACGGGTCTTTCGGATTTTTGCGGGCGTAATCCTGATGGTACGCTTCGGCCTCGTAGAATTTATCCAGCGGCGCGACCTGCGTCACTATCGGGTCTTTATACGCCTTTGCCTCGGTCAGCTTTGCAATATAGGCCTCGGCGGCTTTCTTCTGTCCTTCATCGACATAAAAGATCGCCGAACGATATTGCGGCCCAACGTCCGGGCCCTGGCGATTTAGTTCGGTCGGGTTGTGAATGACCGTAAAAAATATCTCGAGCAATTGTTCATAAGAGATCTTTTCGGGATCGTAGCGGACCTCAACGGCTTCGGCGTGCCCGGTCGAACCGCCGCTCACATCGTCATAGGTCGCAGACTTTGCACTGCCTCCCGCAAAGCCCGACCGGGCATCCGCCACTCCGCGAGTATGCTCGAACACGGCCTCAACGCCCCAAAAACATCCGCCCGCAAAGACCGCGGTTTGCAGCTTGGCCGGATCGACGGCCGCTTCCGTTTCCGGCACAACGGCCGAGGTTTCGTCAACACGCGAACTCACCGACCCGCACGAAAGCAAGCCCGCTGCGACCAAGGTCAATAAGATCAACAGAACGTGTGTTTTCATAATGCCTCTTGAACAGATCGCGCAAAATGCTGTCCGATCGTTCCTATAATGCTATTCGTCCGCCGCCGGCACTTGGATGTCTTTCCGGATAGTGTCCGCATTTCGTCGTGTTTCGATCAAATTGTCATCTTTGCGTTACTTTGCGGCTTTGCGTGAAATAAAACCTGGTTTCACGCAAAGTCGCAAAGAAACGCAAAGAAGAAGCAAAATTACGAAAAACTGCCCCACAAGTTCAGGACGCTTCCTCTTTCCGCAAAAGATCACTTCATCCTTGCCAGTTCCGCCTCAGCTGCTATGTAGCCAAAGCTCGCCCATTGGTTGCCGTCCACTATCTTTTGAAATACCTCTCGCGCCTTTTCCTTGTCGTTGTTGTAAAGAAAATAGTTTCCGATCCCGTATCCAAGCGATGCAGAACCGAGCGTGTTCGCGTCACCCTGAATACTCGCGAGCAGGCCCTCAACCTTTGCCTCACCGCGGTTCAGCCTTATAAGTTTCAAATAATCGTCATTCTCGATCACGTCCAGGCCGCCGGCAAATCGATCGAGCGAGCGGAGCGCTTCCTTGTGTTTACCCAACCGCCGGAGCGTCATGTAATGCCAGTAGGCCGTCGCGACACGCATATCATTGTTCGTCGAAACCTTTTCGGCCTGCTGATATGCCCGGAGAGCATTCTTGAGATCGGCCTTCACGTAATAGGCCAGCCCAAGATGGTACCAAATGTTCGATTGCAGCGTGCTTGTCGGAATGTTCTTCGCGTTCGGCAGGCCGTCAGGCTCTATCTCGTCGGGTTTGCCTTTTATCAACTTCGCTGCCTTTTCCAGGTCCGTGATCGCATCATCAAAACAGCGCAGGGTTATTTGCCGATGCCCGCGATGACGGTAAAACCTTGCATCGGATGGAAACTTACCAATTCCCTCAGTGAAGATCTTTATCGCAGCCTTATAGTCACCGAGATATGCGGTCCGCCGCCCAAGCCAAATAAAACTGTCCGCCTCGTTCGGTTTTGCTTCAAAAACCGCCTTTGCTTCGGCAAGCTTGTTCGTATACTCGGTACGTGCGGCGTCGGAAAGTACAGGCATTACTTCGCGTGCATTTTCGGCACAGGTCTGTGCATTGGTCAAGCAGGTGCACGCCAGCATAAATGCCGCAACGAACAATGGATGTCTCATATACCGCAAATTCTAACAAAATCTCCACAAATCCTTAAGGAATGTACTTTTGCACGAAACAGACGTGTGTTAGATTAGCCAATATGCCGAACCTGATGACCTTTACCCTGCCTGAACAGCTCAAGCAGGCATACAAAGCCGAAATCCAGAAGACGATCGAAGACAAGCGGATTGCCAGGATATGGGAAAGGGACGCATCCGTTTGGACCGGCGGGGACGAATCGAAATGGCTCGGCTGGCTGGACATCGTCGATGAAGAAAAGGCGAATGCCGGACGATATCAGGCCCTGCGCGAAGATCGTGAGGCCGCCGGGTTTAAGGACGTTCTGCTTATGGGCATGGGCGGTTCGTCGCTGTGTCCTGAGGTGCTCGCGAAAACGTTTGGGGAAAATAATTTCCACATTCTTGATTCGACCGTCCCGGCCCAGGTGATTACTGCCGAAAGCAAATTGGATATCGCCAGGACGTTGTTCATTGTCGCCAGTAAGAGCGGCACTACGCTCGAACCAAATTGCTTCAAGCAGTATTTCTTTGACCGGGTGGAAAAAACAGTTGGAAAAGGTAATGCAGGCAAGCAGTTCATCGCGATAACGGACCCTGGTTCGAAAATGCAGAGGATCGCCGAGGAAGATGGCTTTCGCCACGTCCTTTACGGAAAACCCGAGATCGGCGGCCGATTCTCGGCCCTGTCGGGATTTGGATTAGCACCGGCCGCACTCATGGGCCTTGATGTCGAAAAGCTTCTCGACGCCGCCGGTTCAATGGTCAGATCGTGCAAGGCCACCAATCCGAATGAAAACCCGGGGGCGATCCTGGGTACGATCCTCGGTGTCTGCCATCGCGAAGGCCGCGACAAATTGACCATCTTCACACCGCCCGAATTCTACGATCTCGGCGCCTGGCTTGAACAGTTGATAGCAGAATCAACGGGCAAAAAGGGCATTTCTATTATCCCGGTTGACCGCGAACACCTTCAGACCGCTGACACATACGGCTCGGACCGAATTTTTATTAACTTCACGGTCAAGGGTGCTGAAGTTGATGAAGATGTTCAGACCGACCTTGCCGATATAGCCGATGCCGGCCACCCGATGCTGAACATTGAGTTGACGGACAGGTACAGCCTCGGGCAGGAATTCTTCCGCTGGGAATTTGCGACCGCTGTCGCCGGAGCGATCATGGGGATCGATCCGTTCAACCAGCCCGACGTTGAATCAGCCAAGATCGAGGCCCGCAAACTCACCGAAGCATACGAAAGCTCAGGTGCTCTTCCGCCCGACCAACCCTTTTTCTCCGAAGATGGAATTTCGCTTTTTTCCAGCACCGAGTATGCCGCCGAACTGGAAAATGCGGTCGATGAAAGATCGCTTGCCGGGTTCATTGAGGCCCATTTGTGGAATCTTGCCGAGGGCGATTATTTTGCGATCCTTGCCTTTATCGAAATGGACCAGGAACATGATGACCTTATCCAACAACTGCGCACTCATGTTCTGCAGCACTATAGTGTCGCAACGTGTGTCGGATTCGGGCCGCGATTTCTTCACTCGACCGGCCAGGCATACAAAGGCGGGGCAAACAATGGCGTCTTTCTGCAAATAACGGCGGACGATCCGGTCGATGTGCCGGTGCCGGGCCAGAAATACACATTCGGCATTGTAAAAACGTCTCAGGCACGCGGTGACCTTCAAATTCTGCTTGACCGGGGAAAAAGGGCACTCCGAGTTCACATTTCCGGCAACGTCACCGACGCCCTCGAACGGTTGGTTGATCTGCTTGTTTAGTGGATCGTACCAAACCGCAAAATAAAATATCGACTGGCCTATTCGAAG
>CAUJFK010000363.1 GCA_963169175.1 Acidobacteriota bacterium
CGGGTTTGGTTTTCGACTCACATTGACACGGTTCCGCCGTTTATTCCGCCGACGGAAGATGATGAGACGATATACGGGCGTGGGTCGTGCGATGCAAAGGGAATCATTGCCGCTCAGATGACCGCTGCCGAGCAGTTGCGGCGGGAAGGCGTGACCGATATCGGCTTACTCTACACAGTTGAGGAAGAGCGGGCGAGCACGGGCGCAAAGGCGGTCAATCTTCATCCGCTGGCGGCGAAGTGCGAGTACATGATCAACGGTGAACCAACGGATAATGACCTCGCGATCGGGTCGAAAGGGACGTTTCGCCTTATCATCCGAACCGCGGGCAAGGCGGCGCATTCGGCTTATCCGGAACAGGGCGAATCGGCTATCGAAACGCTTATCGACATTCTGAACGACATTCGTGCGGCCGAATTTCCGAACGATCTGTTCTTTGGTGAAACGACCGTCAACATCGGCACCATTAGCGGCGGATTGGCATTGAATGTTATCCCGCCTGCGGCCGAAGCCGCTCTTGCCATTCGACTGACAACAAAACGCGAACCGATCGAAGCCATGCTCCGCGAGATCGTCGGCGACCGCGGCGAGATCGAAGTGCTGTCGCATAGCGAGCCTGTCAAAATGCTGCCGGTTGATGGCTTCAACCAAAAGGTCGTCCGCTTCACCACCGACGTCCCACATCTCCCAAATTGGGGCCAGCCGTTGCTTATCGGCCCCGGTTCGATCCTCGTTGCCCATACCAAGGACGAGTTTGTCCTAAAGAAAGACCTTGAACGGGCCGTCGTACTCTACATCGAATTGGCCAGCCGATTGTTACAACAGCAGCACGCGAATGGATATGTTTAAGGTCGAGCCCAAAAATGGAATTTCGTGCGTGTCGATTGACGCTTTATTGAACTTATGCGGCGGATGAAGTTTGAATAGCGGAAAAGGCCGTCGCCTAATACAGGTACAGATTCGTCCTAAAAAGTCCTTGAGATCGCGGTCGAGCTTTACCGGAATATGGCCGGATCACTGCTGGCGAGATCGATTTTGCGAATCTTTATTCGTGCTGCTCTCGTATATCCAACGACCACATTTTATTTAAGTTGAGATCGATATGAAAAAATTTCTCGTCCTCTTGCTGTGTTCATTTGTCTTTGTGCTGCCGTCATTTGGGCAAGATCTCTTTATGCCGCGGAACGTAAAGCTGGCCTACGAGAACGGCACGCGCAGCATGGACGGCAAACCGGGACCGAAATATTATCAGAACAAATCAGTTCACAATATCCGCATGAACATCGCTCCGCCGAGCCGGACGATCACCGGATCCGAGGACATAACCTACACGAATAACAGTCCAAAACCTCTTGTAAATCTGGTCTTGCGGTTCGAATTGAACGTTCATTCACCGGAAGCTGCCCGCCACCAGCCTGCGTCCGCGGGAGAGTTGACGTCCGATGTAACTGTCGACGAATACGCTGAGAACGGCAAAGTCAAAGAATGGAAACCGTTGATCCCCGGAAAGGGAATGACATACAACGTCGTAAAGTTGGACGAGCCTGTGCCGTCCGGCGGAACGGTCAAGCTGTCCTTCAAATGGCATTACGAACTCGTACTCGAATCAGGCCGCGAAGGCGTCATCGACCCGACAACATTCTACGTCGCGTATTTTTATCCGCGGATCGCCGTGCTCGATGATGTGAACGGATGGGACCAGGTCGCGCATATTTCATCGCATGAGTTCTTTGGTGATTTTAACGATTACACGCTTGACGTCACGGTGCCGAAAAATTACATCGTTTGGTCAACGGGCGATCTGATGAATGCGAATGATGTGCTGCAGCCCGCGATCGCCGAGCGCTTGCGAAGATCTTTCACTAGCGACGATGTCGTAAATATCGCGACGCTCGATGAAGTAAAAACCGGCAAGGTTACCGCGCAGAACGCAACAAATACCTGGAAATGGAGGGCCGAAAACGTCTCGGACGTGGCGTTCGGTTTGAGCGACCATTACATCTGGGGTGGCGGAAGCCTCGTTGTCGATAAAAAGACGGGACGGCGTGCAAGCACTCAGGCGGCATACGACGAGCCGTCGAAAAATTTCGCGAACATGGTCAAGTACATCAAAACCTCGCTCGACTTTTCGTCGAACCGGTGGCCCGGCGTCCCGTATCCGTATTCGAAGATGACCATCTTTCGCGGATTTGCCGATATGGAGTATCCGATGATGGCCAACGACAGCGCACAAGAGAGTCCCGAGATGCAGGAGTTCGTTGCCGCCCACGAGATCATGCACTCATATTTTCCATTCTACATGGGAATAAATGAGCGGCGTTATGCGTTCATGGAGGAAGGCTGGACGACCGCATTCGAATATCTGTTCAATGCAGAGACTTTCAACAAGGCCCTGGCCGAGAACTGGTTCAAGAACTTTCGCGTCCGCGGTTGGCTCCGCAACATGTCTTCCGACGCGGATATCCCGATCATGACGCCCGAAAACGTTCTGACCGGCAACGGTTATGGAAATAATAAATACGGGCGTGCGGCCTTAGGCTATCTTGCAATGAAAGATCTGCTCGGCGATGCAGAATTCAAGCGCGTGCTGCATGGGTTTATCGACCGCTGGCATGGGAAACACCCGACGCCGTGGGATATGTTCAATAGCTTTAATAACATCTCCGGCAAGGATATGAACTGGTTCTGGAATTCGTGGTTCTTCACATACGGCTATATCGATCTAGCGGTCGCCGGTATCGAAAAACGGACGGACGGTTCGGCCGTAACGATAAAGAATGCCGGCGGCTTTCCTGCACCGGTCAATATCGTCGTTACCTTCGAGGACAACACGACGGAGACGCTCCATCAAACTCCCGCGATATGGGAAAAAAATATGAAGGAGGCCGTCGTCCGCGTCGCATCGCCCAAATCGATCAAGAGCGTCACGCTCGACGGCGGCATCTACATGGACTTCAACGAAGCCAACAACAAATGGCTTGTCGCCGCAAAATAGACGCGCGGTTGTCCAGCTATAGCACCATTGAGCACACAGAAATTGCGAGAATTTTCCCTCGGAAGGTTACAATTTTCTGTGTGTTCAATGATTTTCGTGGTGAAATGCGTTTATGAAAATTGCACTTATCGGATATGGGGCGATGGGGAAGATCGTCGAGCGGCTTGCTGTCGAGAGAGGGCATGCGATCGTGAGTGTTGTCGATGAAACGGCCTCGGGCGTGGCTCCCGGCGACGTCGCAAAGATGCTCGCGGGCAGCGATGCGGCGATCGATTTTACGGTCGCCGAAGCCGTGAGGCGGAATGTCGAGGCGTGCGTGATAGCGAAAGTGCCGGTCGTTGTAGGTACGACGGGATGGAACGAACAGCGGCACGAGATCAAGGATCTGGTTACGTTGGGAGGCGGTGCGATGGTGTTCGGTGCGAATTTTTCCATCGGCGTAAATCTGTTCTACCGCATTGCCCAATATGCTGCTGAATTGTTTGCGCAATTTCCTGAGTATGAGGCCTTTATCGAGGAACAGCATCATTCGCGTAAGAAAGATGCACCTAGCGGCACGGCATTGAAGATCAAGGAAGTTATATCAAGGTACGTCAATACGGGCGAGATAGCGGCTACGCGGGCAGGCAATATTCCGGGAACGCACCGCGTCGGGTTCGACGGCCCGGCGGACCAGATATTGCTTGAACACACGGCACGCACGCGCGACGGATTTGCACTCGGAGCGATCATGGCGGCTGAATGGATAGTCGGGAAACAGGGCTTTTTCGAATTCGGCGATGTATTGAATAAAAAATGATCGGCCTTGTTTGAGAGAGGCACACTCACTACCGCTCGTGTCTCCGCCTTTGGTCGATGAAATCGGATGGGTCGAGCCAGCCTTTTCGGTCGCTGGAATATCCGCCGCCAGGACGGTTCCAGTCTCTTGAGTTCTCCTGCCTTAATTCGAGGTGCAAATGGCAAAGGTACCGCCCGTTCGCGTTGCCGATGAGTCCGATCTGCTCACGCTTTTTGACCTCGCCTTCCCGTTTTGAGATCTCCTGCAAATGCCCATATAGAGATTGAACTCGCGTTCCATCCGGAAGAGTGTGGGTCACAATGATCACATTTCCCCAACCTGGGCCACCGTCGGCGGCATATGTTATCTCGCCGTTCGCGATCGAGAAAACCGGTTCACCGCAGTCAGTGTTGCCTCCAGTGTTCTTGTTCCAGTCTTCGCCGAGGTGATCGTTTTCTCCAAGATCAAGAGCGTTGTACCATTCGTCCGAGTCTTTAGTCTGTGTGACGGAAGGGTTCTTGCCGATCGGGTAACCGAAAGTGTCAGCGTTTGCCGTGGTTCTTACAGGAGATGGTTTGGCAACAACCGCCTCCGTCGGCTTAACTTTGTTACACGCGGTGGTTAGGGAAAGCAGAATCGCGATACAAAAAAACCTTATCAAGCCCATAAATTGTGCCTATCCGTTTTGTATGTTAACCGGCATTCCTAATATACTGAATCAGTTTTTCTATGACTACGAAGATCAACTGGATGCAGGGGTGCGCGACGGCGCTGGCGACACCGTTTCGGAAGGACGGTTCGATCGATGACGAGTGTTTTCGCTCGTTGGTCGAGAGGCAGGTGAAAGGCGGTGTGAAGCTGTTGGTGCCGTGCGGCACAACCGGCGAGAGCGCGACGATGGACGAGGCCGAGCGGCTGCACGTAATAAAAATGACCGTCGAAGTTGCACGGCGTCTGAAAGCACACGTGATCGCCGGAACGGGCAGCAACAACACATCGGCAGTCATCGACTTTACGCGAAAAGCACGCGAGGCGGGTGCCGATGCGGCACTTATTGTTGCACCGTATTACAACAAGCCGACGCAGGAAGGGATGTTTGCTCATTATTCCGAGATCGCAAAGTCTGTTAAAGGCTTTCCGATCATGCTCTACAACGTGCCGTCGCGGACCGCGTCGAATATCTCTGCCGAAACAACGCTGCGGCTTGCCGAAAAATACGAAAATATTGTCGCAACAAAGGAAGCGTCAGGCAATTATTCACAGATAATGGAGATAATCAAGAACCGGCCAAAGAATTTCAAAGTATTTTCCGGCGACGACGCCTCTGCCCTTCCATTGATAGCACTTGGTGCCGACGGCCTCGTCTCTGTCTGCGCGAACGAACTGCCAAAGGAAACATCGAGAATGGTCGAAAAGGCCCTCGACGGCGCACACACCGCCGCGCGGAAAATACACTATCAACTTCTGCCGCTGATGGACGCAAACTTCATCGAATCGTCGCCCGGTCCCTGCAAGTTTGTGATGAAGGAAATGGGTTTGTTGGAAGAGAATCTGAGGCTGCCGCTCGTGCCTGTGACAAAAGCAACACAAGATAAACTGCGGTCGATCATCCGCGCGCTCAAGATCTGAATCCTGAATAGGCTATTTTGTGTTTGCGAAGCCAAAGCGGGACCACGAAGCAACACGAAACAAGACGCAAAGTTCCACGAATTCTGATTTCCGTCTTGGGAGGACGGCAACTTCTTTAGATATACTCTGCCGGTTACATGATCGAGGAGAATCGATGATCAAAAAATTACTTTCATTATTGTTATTGACTGCGTTGTCTGTTGTTGCAATTTTCGCCCAGACAAAACCTCGGGCACGCGACCTTGGCGTTCCCTTTGACGGCACGCCGGGGGCGAATAATGCGATCACGGACGTGAAGGGTGTTGAGGTTGGATATACGACTTTGGTATCGGGCGAAGGCGATAAGGCAGTTCGGACCGGCGTCACGGCTATTTTGCCGCAGGGGAAAAGTTTTGCCGGTCGGTTGTTTGCCGGCTGGCATGCGCTGAATGGGAATGGCGAGATGACCGGCACGACGTGGGTCGAGGAATCGGGCGGGCTGGGTTCGCCGATCGTGATCACGAACACGCACAGCGTTGGCGTTGTCCGCGATGCGGTGATCGAATGGGGGGCGAAGAAGTTTCCGGGCGGCGGCTACTCCGGCGATTTCTCGCTGCCGGTTGTTACCGAGACATGGGATGGTTTCTTGAGCGACATTAACGGCTTTCACGTCAAGAAAGAACACGTTTTTGCGGCGCTCGATTCGGCCAAACCTGGGCCGATCGCGGAAGGCAATGTCGGCGGCGGTACTGGAATGATGGCCCATTCGTTCAAGGGCGGGACCGGCACAGCTTCGCGGAAATTAGATGATCGGGCGGGCGGATATACTGTCGGCGTATTGGTTCAGGCAAATTACGGAAGCAGGCCCCTGTTTCAGGTTGCGGGTGTACCGGTTGGAAAGGAAATCACCGATCTGCGACCAACGCCGGGCAAGGGTCCAACTTCGGCGATCCCGAACAAAAAATTTGATGAAGGCGCAGGATCGATAATCGTCGTGGTTGCGACCGATGCTCCTTTGCTGCCGCACCAGCTCAAGCGTTTGGCACAGCGGGTCTCGCTCGGCGTTGGCAATATGGGCGGCCGCGGCGAGAATTCGTCCGGAGACATTTTTATTGCATTTTCAACCGCGAACGCCGCGGAATTTGGCAAGAATGAAGGGATCGCAAATATTCAGATGCTGCCGAACGATCGCATCAACATGCTTTTCTGGGCCGTCGCACAGGCGACTGAAGAAGCGATCCTGAACGCGATGGTCGCCGCCGAGACGATGACCGGCTACAAGGGCAACACGGCCTATGCACTACCTCAGGACCGCCTGCAGCAGGCCCTAAAGAAGTACAACCGATTTGTTGAACCAACGAAATAATGGATCTGAAGCAATGCATTGAAGGCCTGTTCGCGAGGGCAGAATTCAACGACGATGACCGTGCGGTTTATGAGCAATTCAAGGCCGCGCTTCGGCGCGGTGAGATTCGTTCGGCGGAACGTGATGCAGTCGGCAACTGGCATGCGAACACATGGGTGAAGCAGGGAATCTTGCTCGGTTTTCGAATGGGAAAGATGGTTGAGATGTCGAAGGAAACAGAGACCTTGCAGTTTTTTGACAAGGACACTTTTCCGCTGCGGCCGATGACATTGGAAGATCGGGTCCGGATCGTGATCGGCGGTTCGGCGATTCGCGACGGCAGTTATGTTGCACCGAGCGTGGTCGTTGTGCCGCCGGCTTATATCAATGTCGGAGCTTATGTTGACGAAGGCACGATGGTCGATTCGCATGCCTTGGTCGGAAGCTGTGCACAGATCGGCAAACGCGTACACCTTTCGGCGGCCGCACAGATTGGCGGTGTGCTTGAACCGGCCGGGGCATTGCCGGTCATTATCGAAGACGACGTCCTTGTCGGCGGCAACACCGGCGTTTATGAAGGCACGATCGTCCGTGAAAAGGCCGTGCTCGCCTCAGGCGTTATCCTAACCCGTTCGACGCCGCTTTTCGATATTCCTAATTCCCGCATCATCAAATCAGATGGCGATAAACCGCTCGAAGTCCCCGCCGGCGCCGTCGTAGTTCAAGGCTCTCGCGATATTTCTACCGGCTTCGGCAAATATAACGGCCTTTCCATCTATTGCCCGATCATCGTCAAATACCGCGACGAAAAGACTGACGCCTCGACAAAGCTTGAAGACTATCTTCGCTGAGAGCATGCGCACGTTTCACTTTGCCTTTCGAATCCCGACGCTGGAAGGCTATGTATTTCGCTGGTAAACTCTTATCAATTATGATCTCCGAGAACAACAAAAAAGAAGAACAAAGCGAACACACCGTACGAGATAGATTATCAGGGTTCGGTCAAAAGGTTATCGGTGAGATCGAAACCGTTGGCGGTATCTTGACCGGCGATCCCGCGACGCGTGCCGAAGGCGAATATAACATCGAGGTTGGCGAGCTGCGCGAAGACATCGCTGAGGATCTGGAGCGATCCCGTCGCGAGGATGCAGGTGAGGAGCGGAAGAATGACGAGCGGAGCTGAGGCCGTGAATAAAGAAGAGGTGCTTCTGCCGCGCCGGATGCGGGGTTTACAGCCGACGCTTATACGGCAGTTTTTTGAGCGGGCGTTGCCGGAGAGTATAAATTTCGGTTTGGGTGAGCCTGATCTGCCGACGCCGCAGTTTTTGCGCGATGAGGCGGCGCGGGTTGCGCGGGACGAGCAGAATGGTTATACGTCGCATCCGGGAATGCCGGCTTTGCGGACCAAGATCGCGGAGCAGTATCCGCATCTGGAATTGCCGATGACGGGTGTTGTCGTAACCTGCGGTTCGCAGGAGGCAATGACGGATGCCTTTATGTGCTGTGTCGATGAAGGCGACGAGGTCCTGCTGCCCGATCCGAGCTTTCCGGCATACGATGCCTGCACGCGGCTCGCGCAGGGCGAACCGGTTTATTATCGATTACCGGCAGACACCGAATTTGCATTTGATATTGACGAATTCCGGTCGAAGATCACATCAAAAACGAAGGCAGCAGTTGTTATCAGCCCGTCGAATCCGACGGGCAAGGTGATGACCGCGGAAGACTACAAGCAGATCGCGTCCGCCTTGGAAGGAACCGGCATTTGGCTGCTTTCGGATGAGATATACAGCGATCTTTATTTCGGCGAGCGGCCGCATTCGGCATCGGAGTTTTATGATCGGACGATCATTATTAGCGGCCTTTCGAAATCGCTTTCAATGACCGGCTGGCGGCTTGGCTGGGCGGCTTGTTCGGACCCGGAAATGATAAATGCGATCCAGGTTCTGCACGGCTTTACGACCGTCTGTGCCGCAACCATTGTTCAAAAAGCAAGTTTGCTTGCTTGGACCGACGAGGCCGAAGCCGCAAAACAGAACGCCCGCGATGTTTATAAAAAACGCGGCGAATATCTTGTCGATCTGTTCGATAAGGAACTCGGCCTGAAAGCGACCAGGCCCGAAGGCGCGTTTTACACAATGCTCGATGTCCGCGAACTTGGCGACGACATAGAGATCGCCGAAAAATGCCTGCAAAACCGCGTGATAACAGTCCCCGGCGTCGCGTTCGGCAACGAAGCCAAAGGCTTTTTGCGGATATCGTTTTGTAACACTGAAGAAAAGATGGCGGAAGGCGTTCGGCGGATGAAGGAGGCTTTGGTTTGATCTGTCACAATTACGGGATTCTTTTCGAGAATATTTGGAATTCACGTGACGGTGTGATCAAAATTATAAGAGTCTTGCATCAACAAATGGACGTGGAAGCACGACTCAACGACTAGGCGTCGTGTACCTGGTTTGTCAGTTACTATGAAGAAATATCGAGTTGGAATTTTAGGAGCGACCGGGACGGTTGGGCAGCGGTTTGTTCAGCTGCTTGAAGGGCATCCTCAGTTTGAGGTGACGGCATTGGCGGCGTCGGATAGGTCTGCGGGTAAGCCGTATGCCGAGGCGTGTGCCTGGAAACTGAGCGGAGCGATACCGGAGAGCGTTCGTGAGATCGTCGTCGTGCCGATCGAGCCGCCGCTGGATTGCGATATTGTTTTTTCGAGCCTTCCGTCATCGGTGGCAAGAGAGACGGAAGAGGCATTCGCTCGCGCGGGTTTTCCCGTGATCAGCAATTCGTCCAGTTACCGAATGGATGAGGATGTGCCGCTCCTTATCGCGGAGGTCAATCCGGACCACGTCGATCTTATCCCGGAACAGCAAAAGAAGCGTGGCTTTGGGAACGGGTTTATCGTGACCAATCCAAATTGCGCCGTTGTGAGCTTTGCTCCGCCGCTGGCGGCAATACACAGAAAATTTGGTATTGAATCGGCCGTTGTAACGACGATGCAGGCTATCTCAGGGGCTGGTTATCCGGGCGTTGCTTCGATGGATATTGTTGACAACGTGGTGCCTTATATTGCGGGAGAAGAACCAAAGGTCGAAACGGAGGCGCAGAAGATCCTTGGGACGCTCACGAACGGCGCGATAGAAAAGGCCGATTTTGCCGTTTCGGCACAATGCTTTCGCGTGAATGTGCTGGATGGCCACACGTGTGCCGTGCGTGTCAATCTTGCTGAAAAGGCGACGCTCGAAGATATAGTTGCCGCAATGAAGGAGTTTCCGTCGCTCGGCCTTCACTCGTCGCCCGCCAGGTTCATTGACGTACTTGACGAACCAAGCCGACCGCAGCCGCGCCTTGACCGCGACAGCGGCAACGGCATGACAATAACGGTGGGCCGCTTTTTCCCCGACACGGTTTTCGATTATCGGTTTGTCGCCTTAAGCCATAATACCGTCCGTGGTGCGGCAGGGTCGGCAATTCTTAATGCGGAACTTCTTATTGACAGAAGGATGATCTGAGCAGATGGCGGACGCCCAGAGCGAAAAGAGCTTCGTGCACAAGGTCCTGCTGACGATCGGCCTTGTTTGCCTGACGCTTGTCTTACTTAGCCTCGTCTATTTTACGTTCGATGTGCTGCTGCTGATCTTTGCGGCGGCCCTGCTTGCGATCTTTCTTCGCGGGCTGGGCGATGTTGTGTGCGAGTACACAAATATCAGCGAAGGCCTGTCCGTGCTTGTCGTCTCCATTCTGATAATCGGCGTGCTGGCGGGAGGGATCGCTCTTCTCGCGCCCGATGTGGCAGATCAGGTACAGCATCTGCGGGAAACGCTGCCCGCTTCGGCACGCGAGGCCGCTGACTATATTTCGAAGTTTCCCTGGGGCAGGGCGCTCATCGATCAACTTCCCAGCTTTGACGATGTGACGGCCGCGGTCGGAACACTGACGCTGCTGGCGAATGTCGGCGGATTCTTTTCATCAACGGTCGGAGTTGTCGGAAACTTCTTTATCGTTATCTTCCTC
The DNA here is from genome assembly GCA_963169175.1 of Acidobacteriota bacterium. Lineage (GTDB taxonomy): Bacteria > Acidobacteriota > Blastocatellia > Pyrinomonadales > Pyrinomonadaceae > OLB17. Next base: position 10,735 of record CAUJFK010000363.1, read on the forward strand.
GCGATCTATTTTGCTCTCGAGCCGCGTTTCTACACGCGGGGATTTACTAACCTGTTTCCGCTTGGGCGGCGTACAAGGGCACGAGAGGTAATATTTGCTATCGGCGACACGCTTCGGTGGTGGTTGATCGGCAAGGTCTTTTCGATGATCTTCATCGGCTTGCTTACCGGCATCGGGCTTTATCTGCTCGGGGTTCCGTTGTCGCTGGCACTTGGGGTGATCGCGGGACTTCTGTCGTTTATTCCGAACTTTGGGCCGATACTCTCAGCCGTCCCGGCGCTCTTGCTAGCTTTTGTTGAGAGCCCGATGAAGGCATTGTATGTGCTGATCCTTTATGTCGGCGTGCAGTTGATCGAATCAAACCTCGTGACGCCGTTCATCGAACGAAAAACGGTCGAGCTGCCGCCGGCGCTGACCATTGTTTTTCAGCTCGCCTTGGCCGCGCTTGTCGGCGGCCTCGGGCTTGTTTTGGCAACGCCTTTGCTCGCGGTTTTGATCGTTTTGGTGCAAATGATCTACATCGAAGATGTGCTTGGCGACCGCAGGGCGGAGAGCAATGATCAAGCCGACCGCGCCGACGTGAGCGGAAAGGTCGAGGGACCTAATGCTCCTGATCGCGAGATAGAAGGATCGAAAATGAATAGCAAAAAATAGCAAATATTGTTATTATCGAAGAATGAACG
>CAUJFK010000364.1 GCA_963169175.1 Acidobacteriota bacterium
CGACCACCCGCTAACGCAGACGGCACTGACCCGCGAGCTTCCGCGGCTGACAACCGCGTTGGTATCGTGCATCGGCTCGATAAGGACACATCCGGCCTGATCGTGGTTGCTAAGGATGAAAAAACTCAAGAAGCCTTGGCCGCGCAGTTTCGTGATCGCGCGGTAAATAAGTCGTACATCGCCCTTGTCCACGGCAGCCCGCGTGAGAATTCGGGAACGATCGACCGGCCCATCGCCCGCGACCGCTGGCACCGGACGAAAATGACCGTCGCCGCAAATGGTCGCAACGCACATACGCAATGGAAGGTGCGGCAGCGTTTTGAAAAATTCACGCTCGTTGAGGTTGAGATAAAAACCGGCCGCACGCACCAGATCCGCGTACATCTTGCTTCGATCAATCATCCGGTAGTCGGCGACGCGACGTACAACGAAGGCCGCGACAACACTATTGCGAACAACGACATCAAAAAAGCTGTCGAAAAGCTGGACCGGTTCTTTCTGCACGCCGAAAGGCTATCATTCACTCACCCCAAAACCGGCGAAAGGATGGAATTCTCACAGCCGCTGCCAACGGAATTGGATAAATTTCTGCAGCTTTTGAATGGCTGAATCGGGTGTACCAGAAAGTGCACCGGCGAAGATTGCGGGGCAAGCCCGCCTTCCCAACTGCATTTTATTGAGTTGACCTATTAATGTGATCGAATCCAGTAAGCGACACGCAGTCAGAAAGGGTGGCTTGCCCCCGAGCTTTCTGTTTCACACGGTGCTTTGTCGCGACAGATTTATTCGCTTCTTTGACAAGTAGGGAGTGTGCCTCTTCTTGTGGAATAATGTCCGTATTTGACACCCTTGCTAGTGTTCGGGTTTCCGCCTCAAATTATGAAACATCTATTTGCTGCCATCGTGATATCGCTGTTTGCTGTATCTTTCATTTTTGCTCAGTCGGGTGAGGTGAATATTGTCCCGAAACCGGGAATCGTAACGGACGCCTCCGGAACTTTTGTTTTTAATAACCGAACGAAGATCGTTACTTCGGACAAAGACACTCGGACCTCGGCCAGTATTCTGAATGACTTACTACTACAGAGATACGGTTTCAAACTCGAGGTTACGTCAAAAGAGCCAAAGGAAAATTACATAGAATTTATGCCGCCGGGCGTAATGGCACACGGCGAAATGCCGAGAGGAGCGGAAATCTATGCCATGCATGTTGAGCCGCAACGCTTGAGGATTCAGGGGTTTGACGCGGCTCGATTCTACGGAATTCAGACGTTGATGCAGTTGCTGCCGCTGAAGTTCGAGGGCAAGGTGGAGGTTCCTGCAATGCGAATAGTTGACGGCCCCCGCTTCCAATATCGCGGCATGCACCTCGATGTGTCGCGGCATTTTATGCCTGTTGAGTTTGTAAAGAAGTACATCGATCTGATGGCGCAGTATAAGTTCAACACCTTTCACTGGCATTTGACCGATGATCAAGGGTGGCGGATCGAGATCAAGAAGTATCCAAAACTTACCACCGTCGGTCAGTATCGCAACGAATCGCACGAAGGGTCTTATTCACCGACATTCAAAGGCGACGGCCGGCCGGTCGAGGGGTTCTACACGCAGGAGCAGATCAAGGATGTCGTCGCGTATGCCAAGGCTCGATACATCACCGTCATTCCTGAGATCGAGCTGCCCGGACACGCATCGGCGGCTCTCGCTGCATATCCCGAGCTGGGAAAAGGATGCGCATCTCCCGATTACAAATTCGAAGTAAAAAAGACGTGGGGCATCTTCAAAGAGGTCTTTTGTCCGACCGACGAGACCTTTAAGTTTCTCGAAGACGTGCTCGACGAAACGATCAAACTCTTCCCCGATTCGCCCTATATCCACATCGGCGGGGACGAGGTGCTAAAAGACTTCTGGAAAGCTTCCGCGTTCGTGCAGGACCTCAAGAAACGCGAAAACCTCAAAGACGAGCACGAGGTGCAGAGCTACTTCATTCGTCGCATCGAAAAGTTCGTCAACGCGAAAGGCAAAAAGATCATCGGCTGGGACGAGATCCTCGAGGGCGGCATCGCACCCAACGCAACCATCATGAGCTGGCGCGGAATGAAAGGCGGCATCGAGGCGGCGAAGGCAAAACACGACGTGATAATGACGCCGACCGATTACGTCTATTTCGACTACGGCCAGGGCGACCCGGCCTACGAGCCGCTCAACATCGGCGGTTACGTCCCGCTCGAAAAAGTTTACAGCTTCGAACCCGTCCCGCCCGAGCTCACGGCCGACGAGGCGAAATATGTGATCGGCGGCCAGGCCAACATCTGGACCGAGTATCTTGAAACACCCGCCGCGGTCGAATACATGGCCTATCCAAGAATGCTCGCATTGAGCGAAGTTCTGTGGTCGAAAAAGGAAGACCGCAACTACACAGATTTTCAAAAGCGTCTCGCCGCACATCTTCCGATGCTCGATAAGCAGAACGTAAATTACCGCATACCCGAGCCCGACGGACTGCGGAATATCGTGACGAATAAAGCCTCGGTTTCGGTTGAACTGAAACCCGCGAACGGCACGCGGGTGCATTACACCCTCGATGGCTCGACACCCGATGAGCGTTCACCGGTTTACTCGAAGCCGGTCGAGGTCACGCTCGCCGAGGGCGAGGTCAAGACGCTGAAGATCGTTGTCGTCAACGCCGCCGGCCGTAAGAGCGTCGTGTACACGGGCACGATCGTTCGTGGCGAAATGCTTCAACCCGACGCGACATCCGCGAACACGCCGGGCCTGAACTACACTCTCGTCGTTCCGATCTCCGATTCCGCTCAGAACCCGCCGCCGCAAAAGGGCGAGACGCGGTCGATCTTGCTAAACCAGTTCGCGCAGAAGATCGATCTTAAACAACCCTTCGGTGTGCAGTTCGACGGATATTTCCGGGCACCGAGTGATGGCGTTTACGAATTTCAGATCGATTCCACCTGGGGGACGACCCTGCTTCTAGGCGACAATCGAAAGCTGATCGATGACGCCGGAACCGCCGACAGGAAATTACGCTCGACCGTCGTACCCCTCAAGGCTGGCCTTTATAAGATATCGATTCGCTATGACCATCGCGGCGGCGAACCGCATTTCCGTTTCCGTTGGGGCATCAAAGGCCAGGGATTAAGACAAGCCTATGCTGAGTTTGTGCATTGATAAGGCCACAGATGACTACATATAAACACAGATCCGGCTTTAAGCCTTTGGCCTTCGGCGTTCGGTCTTCGCTCCTTGTCTCTCGTCTCTTCTCCGCGTCTTTGCGTCTCGGCGGTTTGCTGCTGCTTTCCGCCGTCTGCGTGCTGCCAACTGCCGCGGGCCAAAAACGCGATTACACGCGCTACGTCAATCCTTTCATCGGCACCGGCGGGCACGGGCATACGTTTCCGGGGGCGACGATGCCGTTCGGAATGGTGCAGCTTTCTCCCGATACGCGCATCGACAACTGGGACGGCTCCAGCGGCTACCACTACTCCGACGACATCATCTACGGCTTCTCGCACACGCATCTTTCGGGCACCGGCATCCCGGACGGGTGCGATATTTTGTTTATGCCGACTACAAGTGAGCCTAAGATGACCGGAGATGAGGGATTCGGGACCAATGGCCGTTATCATCAACGCTTTTCGCATGCAAATGAACAGTCCGAGCCTGGATATTATCGTGTCCGTATGGATGACGGGATCGGAGTTGAATTAACCTCTACGAAGCGAGTTGGATTTCACAGATATCGATTTCCATCCGGAAAACCTCAGAAGGTAATTATCGATTTGCAGTGGAGAGATAAAGTCATTGGTCATTGGTTGAACTCGGTCAGCCGTGATGGAACCCTCCGCATTGAAGGGTATCGAGAATCAACATCTTGGGCAAAACGACAAAAAATATTCTTCGTAGCTGAGTTCAACAAATCATTCCCTTCGATTCGTGTCGGTAGAGAGAAGATCGATCCGAATGCCCAAACGAGTTATGCGATCCTGACTTTCGACGAGCGATTTGGTGAAGAATTGCTTGCAAAGGTCGCGATCTCCTACGTCTCCATCGAAGGCGCCCGTAAGAATCTCGAAGCCGAACTTCCCGGCTGGGATTTTGACAAGGTCCGAGCCGATGCAAAGGCGGCTTGGAACAAAGAGCTTTCAAAGATCGAGGTTTCGGGCGGCACGCCGAACCAGACGACGAACTTTTACACGGCGCTGTATCACACGATGATCCAGCCGAATGTTTTCAATGATGTGGACGGGCGGTATAAAGGGCATGATGGGAAGATCCACAGCCTGAGAGACGAGAGACAGGAGACAGGAGACGGGAGAACATCAGGCGGAAACCCGAGTGGTAGCGAGGGTGTCAATCCAAAATCCAAAATCCAAAATCCAAAATCGAAGAATCCGGTCGCTACCGCTCCCGGTTCTGACCAGTACACCGTCTTCTCACTCTGGGACACATTCCGCACGGCACATCCGCTTTATACGATCATTGATGAAAAGCGCACGGTCGATTTTATCAACACGTTCATACGCATTTACGAACAAGGCGGGCGGCTGCCGGTTTGGGAATTGTGGG
>CAUJFK010000365.1 GCA_963169175.1 Acidobacteriota bacterium
AGGTGCCGTTCGGCACAATGAATTCACCGATCCTCTGTGTGACAATGCCGGGTGAACCGCCCGCAGCCGTGTCGTTCGGGTCATTGCTCGAATAGGCTCCCGAGTCGTCCGGATCCGCTCCGGTCTTATCTATCCCCAGCCCGGCGACCGCGTCCGACTTTGTATAGACACTCTCGGCAAAAACGGTTTCGCGGAGATAATCGGTCGTAATTCGTCGTGTTACCTTCATTGCCTGGCCGCCATCGATCGAAACAAATCTTACGGTATAGTCGGTCTCGCCCCCGACGCTAGAAATGGTCAGGTCCTGGCCCCGCAGCGTTGCGCGGACGCGGATGGTCTTTCCATTTGCGTCCTCGGCCTTGTCACGGCCATCGGCGACGAAGCTGACGGGCGCGGCCTTTGATGAAGCAAGTGTCACTTTGCTGCCACTGACCAGAATCGCTATCTCTTCCGGCGCCTCGAGCTTTGTTGCAAGGTCCTGCCGCTGATCGGTACCGACCTTTGTCGTTGAAAGAATATCGGCGATCTTTTCGCTTTTGACGGTATCGAGCCGGTATGTTCCCGTCAATCCGGGAGCGGAGGCGCGAACCGGCGTTGACGCGGCCGGCGAATTCGAACGCGGCGATGCCGTACTGTTCCAATCTGGGGTAACGCCATATTTGCCCGCCAGCAGATCGATGGAACGCTTTACATCGGCCCAGTAACCGCGGACGGAACGATCTGCTCCGGCCGCGTTCAAGGCCCTGTTCACCGCCTTTGCCGCGTCAATGATAGCGATAATGTCGTCCCGATTCTCTCGACGGCTGGTTACGTTCTGGTCGAGATCAGCCGCCCGTTCCTTGAGGTCTTCAACACTTCGCCTCGCCTCGTCAAGCAGGCGGGTGCTGCTGCTGTTCTTAGCCTGATATTCGAGTTCGTACCCTAGATCATCGATCTGCGAATTGAGCGTCATTACCGCATCGCGGACCTCACGCTGCGACCGGCCCTGGGCCGCCGCTGAAAGGGTAAGCGCCGACATTACGATAGCAACGAACCCCACTGACAAAAGCGCGTTATTAATGCGTTTCATATTCTTATCTCCGATTGACTGGAAAACTCGGCAAACCACAGCCGCTGTACGGCTATGAAGCATTTTCCGTACCAGAAGTTGTTTGCCCAAACGAACGTGCGAACTGCATGCTAGAATACGCTCGGTTGCCGTGCGCGATTGGCTTTCTCCGGCCGTCACGGCGTACCTCGCTGATCCAATTCCAACGACTTATGCTTGAGGTGCAAATTATTGATACACAATGGCTTTGACCGATTGGATGATCTAAATATGGCAGGCAATTCTATGAGCGCGAGCATTCACTACGCGGGCGACCGGTTCTTTATCGCTACGCCGCCTAGCGGACGTCCGCAAATCATTGATGTTAATGGAGATAGACGGGCCGCATCGACGCCAACTGAGCTGTTGCTTGTTGCCCTTGCCACCTGCACGGCCGCTGATGTCGTCGCGATCCTTGAGAAAAAACGTCAGAAGGTGACGGATTATCGGGTAAACATCACCGGCACGAGGGCCGACGATCATCCCAAGCGGTTTCTCGCCTTTCACATCAACCATATCGTGTACGGACAAACCCTTTCGGAAAAAGCCGTCGCCGACGCGATCTTTCTCTCCGAATCAAAATACTGCCCCATCGCCGCCACCGTCCGTCCAACGGCTGAGATCAGTTCAAGCTACGAAATAGTTGAGATCAGTGAAGATCCTCCGATTTCGTGAAATTTCGTGCCTTGCTGTTTTGGATCCGTGGTCTCTTATCCGGCTGCGTCATTCCAAGCCACGAGGGTTCGGTGAGAACATGCGACCATATTAACGGCAATTCACACGAGTTGGCTATAACCGGCCTTTTAGGGGTCGGGACATGGTGGGGCTTGTCGGTGGCACTTTGACCGCGTTTGTATAGAATGTAGACTATTCACCAAAATTCTTACCTACACGCCATGAACAAAATATTATTAGTCATCTTTTTCTTTTCATTAGGACTAACCGGCTTCGCGCAGGTTGCGCGGAATGTTAAGCTTCGGATAATTAAGGCCGAGGACGCTCGGCGTTTTGATGGCGAGCTTGAGGCACTTTTGCGGGACAAGACGCCGGCGGTGCGAAGGCGCGCGGCGCTTGCGGCAGGGCGGATCGGCGATGAACGGGCGGTCGATCATCTCGCGGCGCTCCTGTCTGACGGCGATGAAGCCGTGCGCGTGATGGCGGCATTTGCGCTTGGCGAGGTAAGTTCGTTAAAGGCTGCAGACGCAGTTTTGAAGGGGTTAAAGGACGATTTGACGACCGATGGCGTACGGGCACGGCTCGTCGAGGCGGCGGGAAAGATCGCTTCGGCAAACGCGGGGCCGCCGAATTCGACAACCGACCCGAAAGCTGTCGCGTTGGGCGAGGCAGTATTGGATGCGCTGGAAGCCGAAGAGGCCAAGGGCGAAAAGCAATACGTGGAAACCGTTCGCCTTGGACTGACAGCCGCACTTCGGACACGAACGAAAGGAGCTGACACGGTGACGGCGCTGTTTCTTACGAACCGAAACGCTGATGTTCGAGCCGACGCCGGCAACACGCTAACCC
>CAUJFK010000366.1 GCA_963169175.1 Acidobacteriota bacterium
AGGACCGTTGGCGGAAAGGTTCTGTTCGGACAGAATTTGATCGCCGCGAACCCGGGCGGCGTGATCAAAGTCGGTGACGAGGTCGAAGTTTTGGAAAGCGTGTAACGATCCGGCCGCCTGATCATCCCGGACGATGACGCGGGCTTCAGATCGGGGGTAAATTGGTCCGGCCCGACGCCGAGGATAAGCCGCATTGACTGATCAGCAATGGATCGGTAGTCCGCGAGCGACGATGCGTCGTTCGTATTTTTTGCGTTTACGTGCCCCGCCAAAACAAAGCCGCCCATATAAACCAGCCAGTCGTGGACCTGCTGCTTTTCGATATTCGACAGCCGTGTAATCGCAGGAGTGGCGATCATTACACCGCGAATCGAATTGTAAAATTCTTCAGTCTCGGCGTCTGACGGCAGATCAGAATTGTGATAGGCGACAACGTTCGAGGCAATAAAAAACGTCATTGCGGCGGCGATATCGTTCGATTTGCCTTCCTTGGCCACTTCGTTCTCATAGCTCTGCTTCAGCTGTCTGAACAGCTCGGCAAGTGCCGCCCGTTCGCCCGGGTTCGATGAGAATGCAGCCGCGAGCATTTCGCCAGTGCCGGTGTCGGCTCCGGGTCGGAACGTGATAGCTGCGGCTGGGACCGGTGGACTGGAAACAGGTGCTGCTGCATTCTTTGTTGTTCGCCGCCCGGCCGAGGCCTTTGGAGCAGGCTGCGGTGTTGCCGTCCTTCGTTTTAAGATCCCGCTAAAAACGGATGCCGACGGGCCTTTCCATGTACGGCCCAAACCTTCCTGTATTTTGCCGCCTCCCGCACCATGGATCTGGGCAAAGGATTGAAGGCTAAGAAGCAAAAGCAGTGCGGCCGCCGTTACTGGCTTGGTCAAGGTCTGATCCATAAAGGTTAGTAAAATGTTCTTCTCCCAGATCAAAGTTCGGAGCCTGTCAGGATCCGGTATGCTTCAAGGTAGCGATCGGTTGTGGCCCGTGCCACATCCGGCGGCAGAGTGGGTGCCGGCGGTCGTTTGTCCCAATCCAGCGTCTCCAGATATTCGCGGACAAACTGTTTATCGAATGACGGTTGGGCGTGGCCGGGTTCGTATTTTGCGGCTGACCAGAAGCGTGAAGAATCCGGGGTGAGCACCTCGTCGATCAGCAGGATGTTGCCATCCGCATCGAGGCCGAACTCAAATTTTGTATCGGCGATGATAATGCCTTTTTCGAGAGCGTACGCGGCCGCGGAATTATATATTGCCAACGACAGTGACTTTAATTTTTCTGCTATTTCGGTGCCGACAATGTTGGCAAATTCGGCTTCGCTGATATTCTCATCATGTCCCGCAGCGGCCTTTGTCGCGGGTGTGAAGAGCGGCCCGGGCAGACGGGCACATTGTTTCAGTCCGGCCGGGAGCTTGTGTCCGGATGTTTCTCCTGTCGATTGATAGTCTCTCCACCCGGAACCTTCCAAGTAGCCACGCACGACGCATTCAACCGGAAACACCTTTGTTCGCCTGACCAATACCGAACGACCCCGCAACTCCGGGTGACCGCGAACCGGCTCGGGCATCTTTTCAAATTCGGTATTTATCAGGTGATGATCGACAATGCTCGCCAACCGGTTAAACCAGAAAGCCGAAAGAGCGGTAAGGACCTCGCCCTTGCGTTCGATAGGTGTTGGCAGGACGCAGTCAAATGCCGACAGGCGGTCAGTAGCCACCAGCAGCAACTCGGTTTCGCCGATCTCATAAACATCGCGGACCTTACCGCGGTGGATAAGCGTTAGGTCGGAATAGGACGTTTCAGAAACTGTCGGTGCGGCCGTCATAAATTTTACGTTCTTCGATTTAATGATTCTATGCTGAAAGGGAGCAGTCGTAAAGCTGTATCTAAACCCTGGTATTGCTTGGTTAGATGAACAAATTTCTGGATTTGCCCCCTGGTTACAACTATTTTTAACGCGGTTGGTCAAAATTTGCGGTGACAAGTTCCGCTGATTTGTGCATAATAATAATCGGCTGTACGGTTTAGCGACCAGGCCAACCCTGAAAATGCGGATCTCTCGGCGCTCCTCTATATCATAATTTTTCACATTTCCATGATGAAAGGTCTTATTTCTATTTTTCGAGGCACAGTTTTTACGCTTGGCCTGTTTCTGGGGCAAATCATCGTTTTTGCCCAGAATTCCCCGGCAAAACAGGCCCCGCAGCCGGAGCCTTCGTTTTTTGAGTCATACGGGTTGTATTTGGGTATCATCGCGGTTCTCGGCCTTGTCGGCTTTATGGTGATGCGCCGGAAAAAAGAAGCTGAAGCGGCTAACGTACCAGTTCAAACGCAGGCTGACGGCGGTATCAAGCTGACCTTTCGAAAGAAGGACGAGAAGTCTGCTGAGGCCCCAAAGCCGAAAGCCGAGGTCGCCGTGCCGACCGCGATCCTAAAGGCAAAAAAGGGCGGACTCGAATCGTTGCCCGTGAGTTCATTCACCAAGGTACAGCGGGCAAATTACTTCATTGAACTTCCGGAATCCACCGATCCGGCCCTTCTTAAGGCGATCGAGGTCACGAGTGAGGAATCGGAAGCCGACACCGGTGAGCGCACCCAAGCGCTGAAACTTTTGTTAAGTTTCAAAAATTCCAACGCGGTCAACGCCGTTGCCCAGGTCGCCCTGTACGATCTATCTGCAAAGCTTCGTTCGGACGCCGTTTCTGCCCTGGCGGACATCGATCATGAGTCGGCCTTCGAAAGCATCGTAACAGCCTGTGCCGATCCAACCAGAGAAGTGCGTGCGGCCGGAGCGAGGGCGCTTTTCAAGCTGACATTTGACCGGTCACACGCCTGGGCGCGGATCATCGAATCTGGCGATACGGCACGGATGAAGCATGCCGCAAGGTGCGCGATCGAAGGCGACCTGGTCGAGCGCTCATTTGAGCGGCTGACGCACATGGACAGAAAGATAGCCTACGAGGCGTTTACTCTGACAGCACTGCTGACCAGGGCCGGTGAGACCGATCCGATCTATAGAACCATCGCGTCGCACCGCGATGAAGCTGTTAAACTCGCTTTGCTTCATGTGCTTGAGACGATCAAGGAAGATCAGACCTTCGACGAGCTGAGCGATCTGCTGACCAGAGCAAACTTGACGCCGGATGTCGCAGCCAAGGTCAACGAGGTAAGATCGTGCCTGCAGCTTACGCACGCTTAAGTCCGCCTCATCGTCGCAGCCAAATAAACTGATCCCCAGGTGTTCGCTCGAACCAAGCCTTTCCTAACGAGGCTGTGTCAAAACTTTCTTAAACTGCGGAGCAGTGCCAGAATTTAGCCGCGGGTGGAGCAAAGCGGAACCCGTGGTTTGGATGAAAATGAGACTCAAGCCCACGTAGTGGGCGACAGAGGGCATGCAGCATCTATTGTTTTCAATAATTTAGCGAACGTCTGCCGCCCGTTACACGGGGCTTTGAGATTGAGGCTCGATTAACCCCACGCTTCACTTCACGTGGGGCTACAAATATGCCGCTGCTCGGCAGCTTTTTTGCGTTTTGACACTGCCTCTAGCCAGCGGGCTTCCGCAAATCTTTTTTTGGCCGCTGCTCCCTATTTAGGTTCGGAATCGTACGGATCCTGGTATATGATTGAGGGATGCAATTCCGTCTCATAAGTGAAAATGTGCCGAAAGGTGACCAGCCCGAGGCGATCGAGCAGCTTGTACGAAATCTGAAGGAAGGTGCAAAGGACCAGGTCCTGCTTGGGATTACCGGCAGCGGCAAAACCTTTACCGTCGCAAATGTGATCGAGCGTGTCCAGCGGCCGACACTGGTTATCGCACACAACAAAACGCTGGCCGCCCAGCTTTACCAGGAGTTCAAGACATTCTTTCCCGAAAATGCCGTCGAGTATTTTGTTTCTTACTACGACTATTATCAACCGGAGGCATACGTTCCCGCCTCGGACCTGTACATAGAAAAAGAAGCGACGATAAATGATGAGATCGACCGGCTTCGGCTTGCGGCGACGCGGGCTTTGTTCGAGCGGCACGATGTGATCGTTGTGGCATCGGTCTCGTGCATCTATGGCCTGGGCGATCCGGATGCCTATTACGGAATGCTGGTCTTCATCGAACCGGGGCAGAAGATCAAACGCGAGGAATTTCTGCAGAAGCTGGTCGATCTGCAATATGAGCGGGTGAATGTAGATTTCGAGCGCGGAGTTTTTCGCGTCCGCGGCGATGTCGTTGAGCTTTACCCGAGCTATCAGGACACGGCCTACCGGATAGAGTTCTGGGGTGACGAGATCGATTCGATATCGACGATCGATCCCTTGATCGGCGAGGTGATAGAGAAGCACGAAAATCGCGTGCCGATCTACCCGAAAACTCACTACGTGATGACGAAGCAGACGATAAAACGCGCGGTCAAAACGATCCGCGAAGAACTGGACCAGCACGAAGAGTTTTTGGTAAACGAAGGCAAGATCGTCGAGGCGCAGCGGCTGCATCAGCGGACGATGTATGACCTTGAGATGATAAAAGAAATGGGCTTTTGCCGCGGCATCGAGAATTATTCGCGGCACCTGACCGGCAAGCCGCCTGGTGCACCGCCGCCGACGCTGCTGGATTATATGCCTTCGGATGCGATGATCGTGATCGACGAATCGCATCAGACGGTGCCGCAGATAGGGGCGATGTTCAAGGGTGACCAGTCGCGCAAAGGGACGCTGGTCGAGTATGGTTTTCGGCTTCCATCGGCAAAGGATAACAGGCCGCTGAATTTTGGCGAGTTTGAAGAACGCCGCGGGCAAACAATTTATGTTTCGGCGACGCCAGGGAATTTTGAGCTTGAGAAAACCGAAGGCGAGGTGATCGAGCAGATCATCCGGCCGACCGGTTTGCTTGATCCAAAGATCGAAGTTCGGCGGGTGAAAGGCCA
>CAUJFK010000367.1 GCA_963169175.1 Acidobacteriota bacterium
ACGGCCGTTGCGGTCAACCCAAAGGACGAGAGATACCGTGACCTGATCGGCAAAACTATCGCGCTTCCGCTTACCGATCGGGAGATACCGATCGTCGGGGACGAATATGTCGATCCAGAATTCGGCACTGGTGCTGTAAAGGTAACGCCGGCTCACGACCCGAACGATTATCAGATCGGTTTACGGCACGGCCTCGAACAGCTTCTCGTGATGAACGATGATGCGACGATGAACGCCGCCGCCGGTGCTGATTTTGAGGGCCTTGACCGGTTCAAGGCACGCGAAAATGTCATCGAACGCTTTGATGAGCTGGGCCTGCTTGAAAGGATCGAAGATTATGAGATAACCCTGCCGGTTTGCGAACGCTGCAAGACGGTCGTCGAACCGATCTTGTCTGATCAGTGGTTCGTCAAAATGGACGAAATGCGCGATATGGCGCTCGAACTAATGCGGACCGAAGGCGTACCGCATTTTTCGCCGCAGGTGCCCCATGAAAAGGTCTATACGGCCTGGCTTGAGAATCTAAAAGACTGGACCATTTCACGCCAGCTTTGGTGGGGACACCAGATCCCGGCGTGGTATGACGATGAAGGGAATGTGTATGTTGCCCGGACCGAACGGGAAGCAAAAGAGACTGCCGTTGGTCGAGAATTGAAACAGGACCAGGATGTCCTCGACACATGGTTCTCATCCGGCCTTTGGTCCTTTTCAACTTTTGGTTGGACCGGCGAAGAAGCTGGCCAGGATACGAGCGAAATTGGGGAGAAGGGTGAAGAACAGCCGCCGGCTGACAGCCATCAGCTATCAGGTTCTGCTAAAAATGATCTTGACGCCTTTCTCCCCACAGATGTTCTGGTAACCGGCCGCGACATCATATTTCTATGGGTTTCGCGGATGATAATGCTGACCAAAAAGTTTGTCGACGAAAAGGCGTTCGAGGACGTGATCGTCACCGGCACCGTTCTTGGCAAAGACGGCAAGCCGATGTCGAAATCGCGTAAGAACGGCGTTGACCCGATCGAGATGTTCGATAAATTCGGCGTCGATGCCACGCGTGTCTATCTGGCTTCTATTGCAACCGGGGCCGATATCAAATGGAACGATCTGCTGATCGAGACCTACCGAAACTTTGCAAACAAGATCTGGAACGCAACTCGGTTTTGTTTGATGAATCCAGACGGAGCAAGCGTCGGTTCCCCTCCTTACGAAGGAGGGGTGGCCAAAGGCCGAGGTGATTCTGTCTCGGCCGTTGAAGGTTTCCCTGCCGGAGAAGAACCACCCCGTCAGGAAAAAGCGCTGACTCCTCTTCTTGGCAAGGAGGTGACTAATGGGCCGCTGCCCGACAGATGGATCATATCCCGCCTAAACGTGACCGCCATCAATGTGAACAAAGCTCTTTCTCGCTACGAATTTCACACTGCTGTTTCGCTTCTATATCATTTCTTCTGGGATGATTTCTGCGATTGGTATATAGAGCTGAAGAAGGATGAGATAACGGCGGGCGACGCGGTGTCCAGCTCGCGCATATTGTCGATTCTGGAACAGGCCTTGCGTTTGCTGCATCCGTTCATGCCGTACCTAACGGAGGAATTGTGGCTGAAGCTGCCGGGAACATCGAACGCCTTTCACAACCCGGCATACGCAGATGCCGGAGCGACGATAATGCTGGCCGATTTTCCTGCCGGCGATCCGGCGCTCATCGACGATCAAGCGGAGGCCGAGATGCAGCTTGTCATTGATACAATAAAACGCGTCCGCAATATACGCGCGGAAATGAACATCAAACCCAGCGACCGCGTTGATATCCACGTCGCTAGCGGTGTCGAAGCGCAGTCAATTCTCGCCGCCAACGAAGCCCAGATCAAAAAGCTTGCACGTGCTGATAAACTGGTATTGGCCGACTTGCTCGATGTGCCAAAGGCCTCGGCCAAAGCAGTCCTGGCCGGCGGAGCAGAGATCGCGGTTCCGCTCGAAGGCCTGATCGATTTTGACAAGGAACGCGAACGTCTGCAAAACCAGATCGCAAAGCTCGATACGGAACTGCAGCGTTTGAACGGACAGCTTTCGAATGCGAATTTCGTTGAACGAGCACCTGCGGAGAAGGTGCAGGAGTTGAGGGGCAGACAAGAAGAGATAACGGGCCAGATTGCGGCCTTGAGATCAAACGTCGCGGCTCTCGCATAAACTGAGTTCGGTAAGATCATGAGAGGTGTACTTGCTTTTAGTCTTTCTATTCTTTTCTCGCTGACGGGTTTTTCTCAAGCCCGCACTATCGAGGAAGCTAAGTATACGGAAGCGCTGAAACGAGCCGGTGAGGTTACATATTCAAAACCTTATCGTGTGAAGCAGAACACAGAACAGTGTGCGCTGGAAAACTGTGTTTGGGGGCCGCTCTACCGCAGTATTAAGGAGATCGTTCCCGGTGGGGCCATGCGATCATCCTTCATCGACACCCAACGCGGTGAAAATGAGCCTTCAAGCGTTTGGATATTCATTGGCAACAAGAGGTATGTGAACCGAAGGAACTCAGGTTGGCAGATCGAGCCAGACGCCAAAAGTTCCAAACCCGTCGACCAACAAACCGAACTTCTATCCGCCGAGTATCGAGATCTTGGGCCGTCGCAGATCGCCGGTAAGAAGTTAGCTGTATTTCAGAAGGCTATAAGAGCTCGGCTTAATTTCAATGGAACTTCTAATGATAGTAATCAGACGATCACGACTTGGATAGACGACGGGGGCAGACTTTTTAAGCAAGAGTTCTTGACGACGAATTCCGCTCATGGTTCTACACGTATCGAAATGCTCTATGAGCATGATGCGAGTATAGTGATCGAAGAGCCGATAATGCCAATGATTGATCCGCCGGTAGCCTTCAACCCGGTCGGCCAGGGGAAGCAGATCACCCGCGGAGAGTTCTGGGATCATATGCGGAGTTCGCAGGCAGCGAC
The DNA here is from genome assembly GCA_963169175.1 of Acidobacteriota bacterium. GTDB lineage: Bacteria > Acidobacteriota > Blastocatellia > Pyrinomonadales > Pyrinomonadaceae > OLB17. The sequence goes on from CAUJFK010000367.1 coordinate 2,949, forward strand.
GAAAGACAAATCCTTCCGCACCAAGGTAACAAATCAGCACAGCGATATTCCAGATGGACGCTGGGAGCTTTATAGTTCTTGGGTTTGTGATTACGTTTTCCCGGATCGATCGCACATGGTCTACACTCACAGGAGCCGACGTGAGATCGTTCGGATAGGTAAGACGGTCTATAGTAGAGAGCCGGATACCGGGTGGGCGCGTACTGATGAGGAAAGGCCCCGACTTGTTTCGGCCCCGGCTGGAATCTTCGGCTATCCGCCCGAGTCCCAGTTTTTGCTGTTTGAATCGGACAACGTCGATGGTGTTCCTCTGGCTTTGATCAGGATTATTTCGAAGCCGAAGTTCGTGAAAGACAAAAACACGGGCAGTCAGATCACGAACTATTGGCTTGACGAAAATGGGGTTTTGGTACGGAAAGAATCGATATACTTCAACGAGTCCAGCGCGTCCGGCTCACCAAAATGGCAGCGACAGATTGAAACCTACGAATACAACTCCGACATCCGTGTCGAGCCTCCAATTCATTAGTGTTAGAGGTTGATCATGAAAACTATTTTCCTGGTATTAATCAGCGTTGCAATTCTGACTGGATTAGGTTCGGCCCAGGATCGCCTATCCGAAGTGGACTACAACACCGCTCTCGCCCAGGCGCTTGATGCGGCATCCTCCAACGACCGGCGAATTTCAACCGACGAGGTCTTTTATACCGGAGCCCAGATAACCGGAAAGCGACAGATAGTTTCTGATTTTGTCGGAAATGACGCGAAGAGGATTGATGTCAATGAGGAGTTTAGTGGCAAGAAAACACAGTCGGATTCGATCACGCTGAATGGCCAGTTCTTTTGCAAATCCGGCGAAAAGGCATGGAAGCGGGCTGATAAGGAATGTGCGCAAGCAGGCAAGGTGATGGCGATTCCTGACGGTGAATATGAATATTCGGTCGAACCTGATCCGGCAAACGCAGGGTGGAAGATCTATACTCGGCGTGCGTCATGGAAAGATCTGGGGAATTCACCGGTACGTGATGCCGCGAGGCTAAAATTCATCGAGATAAAATTTGTCACGGACGCGGCCGGGCGCATTGTCGAATACTCAGAAACCCGGCGCGGCGGTGCCGAACCGAATGGTTGGAGCAGCACGCAGATGACAAGATATATTTATGAGCCCGCCGGCTTGACGATAGTCGATCCTACAAAAGGGAATTGAAGGGCAACGTCGGGCGCTTTTGGGCCGGAATAGCGTATAGTGAATAGCGAATCGCGAATGTCCGCGTGAGCAAGCCTCCGCATTTATAGTTGTTCGCTATTCATTCTCTATTATTCAGGACGGATCGATCGGCATTACGCGAAATAGACTATGAACTGGCTCGACAACGGCGACGCCCTTGCGGCGATAGGACAATTTTTGGCGGAGGACATTGGCCGCGGCGATATCACCACATCTTCAACTGTACCGCCGGAAGTTCGCGGAATGGGCCGGCTTTTGGCGAAGGAGTATCTGGTCATCTGCGGGCTCGAAGTGGCCGAATCGGTATTTCTCCATCTGGATTCCGAGATCTCGGAGATCGAAACAACATTCTCCGACGGCGACGAGGTTGAGGAAGGAACGGTATTCGGAACGCTGAAAGGTTATGCCGATGTGCTGCTCACCGGTGAACGCGTGGCCCTCAACCTTTTGCAGCGAATGTCGGGCGTCGCCACACTGACAAGGCAATACGTCAAGGCGGTCGAGGGGACAGGTGCTGCGATCGTTGATACACGGAAGACCACGCCCGGGCTGCGGATGCTTGAAAAATACGCCGTGACAATAGGCGGGGGAAAGAATCACCGCATGGGCCTCGATGACGGAGTTTTGATAAAGGACAACCACATTACGCTGGCCGGCGGCGTGGCTGAAGCGGTCGCGGCGTCAAAGAATACGGTCGGGCATTTGCACAAGATCGAGGTCGAGGTGACCAACTGGGCGCAGCTTCGTGAGGCTATCGAGGCCGGTGCTGACATTGTCATGCTCGATAATCAAACCCCGGACGAAGCGGCAAAGCTGGTCCAGATGTCGCGTGATCTTAACCCGGCCGTCCTAATAGAAGCCTCAGGCGGCATGGATCTCGATCGCGTTCGGTCGTTTGCGGAAGCTGGTGTCGATCTCATCTCGGTTGGACGGATAACACACTCGGCCCGGGCCGTCGATATTTCGTTCAAGATTCAAACGCTTTAGGAACGTGAATATCGATCAGCACCCGCTTGAAAGGCGGACTGAGGTCCGCGTTCCTGCGGCCACGGCATAATGCGGATCACAATGATCGACAATATCAGGGCGGCCGTACACACAATGCCGCCTTCGATGCCATAATCTCCGCCGGTCAGCCACGCCGGCCCAGCGTCAGATTCGCGAAGTATCGGAGCTTTCACGATTTCCGTCAAGCCGCTCACTTCCACGCCAAAGATCGATCCCTGTGCCCAGTTCCATGCGAGATGCAGGCCGAACGGAAACCACAGCGTTCGAGTTTTCAGATAGGAGACCGCAAACCAAACTCCCGCTAGAAAGGTGTTCACCCAGGACAGGAAATTAGCATTCGGATTTGCATTGTGCACTGTCGCAAAGATGGCAGAGGTGAAAACGACGGCGAACAGAGAGAGGTCCGATCGTACAAACGTTTGAAGAATATAGCCGCGAAAAACTGCCTCTTCGAAGGCAGCTGCCGCCGCAAAGACCGAAAGCGAAAATGCGAGGGTCGATGCGATCGCCAAATATCCAGCCTCTGTGTTCGGCCTGAACGAAAGCCCGCCCGTCAAAATACCGATCAAGGCAGCAATGGCAAAGGTCAATACCCCGAGCAGCATGCCAACAGCAAGATCCGTCAACCATCCCTTTGTGAATGCGGCCCCAAGAGAGCTAAATGGCAAATGTTCCAAATACCGACCGCAGATCCACCCGACAAACAATGCCGCCGAAAGTGACACGATGCCATTCACCACTAGAAATGCAGGGTTTCCAGGCGAAGCTGTGACACCCAATGCCACCATAATTCCGACCGCGACCGCACCAGCAAGGATGCCGACGAGAAAGAATCCGAGAACAAAGATAGCAAATCGCCATCCGCTTCGCGGCCGTTGAAAGCGGTCAAACAGTATCGCAGAGATGTTCATACCCAATGATCGTGAGTGTAAGGTAAGCGTCTGGCCGTGACAACCCACGGGAAAGCCCGCGGTTTCGGTTGTGGTAGAATTACGCTCGTGAACGACCGGGCCGATCAAAAGAAAAGATGGCGCCGTACATGGGTCTTTGGACTTTTTGTGCTCGTCTCGTTTTCGGTGCTTGTGCTGCTTCAGTCATCAAATCTGTGGCGGAACCTGTCGGTCGATTCGGCCAGCGACACGCTGCTGCTCTACGGCCTTTCGTCGCTGAATTTTATCGCGTTCATCATTTTCGGCTTCATTTTTTTGCGCAGTATCGTGAAACTGATGCGCGAGCGGCGCGATCTTCAGCTTGGATCGCGGATCAAGACAAAACTGCTTTTGTATTTCGCGGCTGTCAGCTTGCTGCCGATCGTGGCAATGGCCGGATTTTCGTATCTGTTCATGAACCGGGCCCTTGAGCGCTGGTTCACGCAGATACCGGAAAATGTGGTCCGTGCTCCGCTCGAATTAGAGAAACAGGCGAACCTGGACCGGTTCGCCGCCGTTGAGCAGACAGCGAGGATGCTGGCCGCCTCGCTAACAGGACGGGAAGTGACCACCGCTGAGCTCGATGCCATTGCGGCCAGCGGCGGATTGTCGCTGGTCGAGATCATCGATAGAAACGGTCAACGCATAGCCGCCGGCGGGCCTGAGAAAAAGGATGCCGCCGAAATGCGGCTGGTCCGTGAACGATCGTTCAGCGACCCGAATTTGCGAGACGGCGTCGGGATCGATGCGGCGATGGCCGACCTTGACCATGGCCGAAAGCTGATAATTGCCACTGGCCCACGCAATGCCGGGAGCGTTGCCCAGATGGTCGATAATACGTTGGCCGAATTCGACCTTTTGAAGCAGCAAAATAGTGTCGTGCGGCAGATCGGCCTGCTTACTCTTGGTGTACTCACATTTCTTCTGATATTTGCATCAAGTTGGACGGCGTTTTACATTGCTCGCGGGCTGACGGTGCCGATAAAGGCGCTTGCCGAAGGCGCGGAAGAAATAGCTCAGGGAAAACTCGGCCACCAGGTCGATGTACCGGCAGAAGATGAACTTGGGTTGCTTGTGACGGCATTCAACCAGATGTCCTCAAATCTGGAAGCGAACGCGGCTGAGTTGAAGGAACGCCGACGGTATATTGAGACGGTGCTTTTGTCCCTGCCGACCGGTGTTATTTCAGTCGATGCCGAAAACCGGGTCGGTACTATCAACCCGGCAGCCCGTGCGATCCTAAAACTGGAGCCGGGCGATTTCAAGGGGGCCGATCTTAGCCTGCTCGTCAGCGAATCAGGCCGTGAGGCGTTCGATCGGCTGGTGGCCCGCGCCCGTCGGATCGGGCACGCTTCCGATCACACAAAGCTCCGGCTTGCGGACGCGAACGGCGGCACGGACGAAATGTCAGTTGCCATCACGGCGACCGCATTACCCGAAGGCCGCGGCGTGGTACTGGTTATCGAAGACCTTTCCGAACTGATCGCTGCCCAGCGAGCGTCTGCATGGCAAGAGGTTGCACGCAGAATGGCTCATGAGATCAAGAATCCGCTGACGCCGATACAACTTTCTGCCGAACGGATCGCAAAGCGGTTTACACCAGTATTTGCGGGTGTAAGTGCGTCGGATCCGGGTGGATTTCGTGCTGACAACATCGCAGTCCCAGGTTCAAGCAGCGACGATCCAAACGCAAAGGTCGTTCTCGATGGCACTGAGACCATTCTTCGCGAGGTGCAGAGTCTTAAGGCGATGGTGGATGAATTTTCCCGCTTTGCCCGGTTGCCCGAAGCTCGGCTCGAACTGGGCGATGTAGACGAAATTTGTCGTCAGGCTGTAAACTTATATCTTGACCGTGATGACGCCTCGTTCGAATTGAAACTGGCCGATCATCTGCCCGAGGCTATGCTGGACGAAGAGCAGTTGAAACGTGTCTTTGTTAACATTATCGACAACGCGATCGAGGCTCCGCGGGACGATGGCGAGTCGTGTTTAATAACAGTTGCAACCAGGCACGACGCGGCCCGCGAGTTGATCGTAATTGAAGTTTCGGACAACGGCCGCGGTATAGACCCGGCTGACTATCAAAAGCTTTTTCAGCCCTACTTTTCAACAAAGGGTAGAGGCACTGGACTAGGACTGGCTATCGTAAACCGGATCGTTTCGGAACATCACGGCAAGATCAGAGCGGTGCCGAATTCACCTAAAGGGGCAAAATTTGTCGTAGAGATCCCGGTGCAGCGGTAAAGGTGGGATATCGGCCGCCTTTTGCACCATCAACTCCGCGATAGTTCTGTCGTGCACCAGCCGACTGCTTCCTCAAGGCTGCTTTGCCGGACAGGATTGCGGTTATCAGACGGGAATTTAGAGCTAGAGGCATTTTTGAAGGAATCGAAACGATAGCGCAACCCAAAATTCA
>CAUJFK010000368.1 GCA_963169175.1 Acidobacteriota bacterium
AACACTTTTATCTTCGTCGTCAAACAAAGGTCTGATCTTACCTTGAGCCGCGAGGGCAACTCATTCACCGAAAACGGCCGTTTCGACGTCCTAACCCCGGACGGCAACATCGTCATCTCGGGTTGCTTCAAAGGCACGTCGCACCGTATTGAATTATAAGGCACATGAGTGAGATCGACATGGGCAGTTTCCGCCAAAATCGCTATGTCGAACTCACGCATATTCTCCACGCTTACCCGCGGGCCGACACTGCGGATTTGCCGCAGTCGAACTGATAATGCTTCCTTTTGATCGAACTTTGTGAGATATTCTATCGTAAATTCCTGCATAAGGAGCATCTCGAACAAATGAGCATAATCGACAAGGTAAAAGAGGCGGCGTTAAATCAGTTTATTGAGGTCATCGAGTGGCTTGACGACTCTCAGGACACGTTGCTTTATCGGTTTCCGGTTTATCAGCAGGAGATAAAGAACGGGGCACAGCTGATCGTGCGTGAATCGCAGGCCGCCGTTTTTGTTTTTGAAGGGCAGGTGGCCGACGTTTTTACGCCGGGCCGTTATACGGTCGAGGGCGGCAATACACCGATATTATCGAAGCTCGGTGCGTGGAAGCACGGGTTTAATTCGCCGATCAAATCCGAGGTCTATTTTGTTAATACCAAACAGTTTACGGATATGAAATGGGGCACGTCGAACCCGGTCATGATGCGCGATGCTGATTTTGGCATCGTCCGCCTCAGGGCATTCGGCGCGTACAGCCTGCGGGTTGCCGACCCGAGCGAGTTTATCAAACAGGTTGCGGGCACAAATGCTCATTTTCAAACCGAGGATATCGACGGCCAGTTGAAGCGGGCCATCGTGACCGAATTTTCAGACGCACTGGGCGAGCTGAAGATCCCGGCCCTTGATCTTGCTGCCCAATACAAGGAGCTTGGCGGCGCGATCCGCGACAAGATCAACGAAGATTTCAAGGGCTACGGCCTTGAGGTAACCAAGTTTTACATTGAGAACATCAGCCTTCCGCCCGAGGTCGAAGCCGCGATGGACAAGCGTGCCTCGATGGGAGCGCTTGGTGACGCCCAGAAATACATGCAGTTTCAGGCGGCCGACGCTCTTCGCGACGCGGCACAAAATGAAGGCGGCGGTGCTGGTTTAGGAGCCGGTCTCGGCGCCGGTTTCGCGGTCGGCGGCCAGATGGCAAACGCCTTTGGCGCCGGGCCGCAGGGTACTGCTGCCAATCCGCCGGCTGGTGCTTCGCCCGCAACAGCGGCGTGTCCCGCATGCGGAAAACAAAATGCCGTCGGTGCGAAATTCTGTGCCGATTGCGGCGGCAAAATGGAAGTTACCCAGGTGCCCTGCGTAAAATGCGGTGCAAAATTGCGCGAAGGCGCCAAATTCTGCTCCGAATGCGGCTCGACCCAGGAGAAAGCAAAATGCACCAACTGCCAGGCCGACCTAAACCCTGGCGCCAAGTTCTGCCCCGAATGCGGCACAAAGGCCGAAGCCGGTGAATGATCATACTTCCAAGGGCAACATCAAGAGGACGGGATGGCAGATCATCCCGTCCTTTTCGTTTCTTGCGGCAAACGTAATAAAATAGCGATATTGGAGACCTGACAAATTATGCCGATCAGCCCCGAACTTCTGGAGATACTTCGCTGCCCCAAGTGCAAGTCAAAAGTAGAAATAAACGCGGAAAAAACCAAATTAAAGTGCACGAATCCCGAATGCGCGCTTGCTTATCCGATACGCGACGAGATTCCCGTGATGCTGGTTGACGAAGCGACGGTCGAGAAGGATTGAGGTTCCCACGGCTTTGAAAACGATCGATTGGACAACCACCAAAAAAGTCCTGGTCGTCAAACTGCGCTCGATCGGCGATACGGTCCTTGCGACGCCGTCGCTCATCGCCCTGCGAAAATTTCTGCCCGATGCGCGGATCGACATCCTGCTTGAAGACTGGGTCGCGCCGGTCCTTGAAGGATTCGATATCGTTGACAACGTGTTCGCCGTCCGGGCCGGAACCCGCGAGCGGCTAATGATGATGCGTCGGCTGCGAAATGAGCGATATGACGTGGCGTTCAACCTGCATGGCGGAACCACAAGTACGTTCTTCACCGCCGCAAGCCGTGCCCGGCACCGCGTCGGCTGGGCCGAATATCAATACGCGCGGCTCTACAACCATCTCTATTCGTCGGCCGCTGATTTCTGGAACAAGCCAAAAACCCACTCCGCCGAACAGCAGCTTGCCCTGCTCGGGTTCGCTGGCGTGCCTGTCAGCGACCGCCCGAAAAGCCGGCTCACCGTTACGGCGGATGCGGCCGCAAAAGTGGAACATCTGCTTCACGTTTGCGGCATCGATCGGGAAAAGATCGCGTTGCTGCATCCGGCCGCCGCGTTTGCGACAAAACAGTGGCAGCCGCAAAATTTCGCCCGCGTGATCGAATTTCTTGAACGCGCGGGCCTCTATTCCGTACTGGTCGCGGCGCCAAACGAGCGGCATGTGATCGAACAGGTCCGCAGTTCGACCGGCGCAATGTTCCACGGCTTCTGTGATCTAAGCCTGCCCGAAATAACCGCACTCGCCTCGCGCTCCGAACTATTTGTCGGCAACGATTCCGGCATCGCCCACATCGCGGCGGCGGTCAATACGCCGTCCGTCGTCATTTTCGGCTCATCCAACCGCGACCACTGGCGCCCGTGGGATCCAAATAATGAAGTCCCGAACGAGATCGTCTTCGAATCGCTCCCCTGCCAGCCCTGCCCCGGCTATGAATGCAAAGTCTTCGGCGACCCCAAATGCATCCTCTCCATCCGCCCCGACCAAGTAACCGCCGCCATTACCCACATCTGTCAGAACCGCAAGCGGTAGCGACCGGCCTCTCATTCAAATAAGGACGGCGGGATTGTGGCGGCAACCATCTCCTCTAGACTTTCCGGATTCAAGGATTCGAAGTCTTTTTGCCGGATCTTAATGTATTTCCATTCTTCGCCTGTTAGTTCCGCTGCGTTCTCGCACCATAAGATCGCGGCGTTATCTTTCATCCTGACGTCCAGATCTTCTCGGCCTTTTGTTTCGATGACCCATTTTGTTCCGTTTGTCGCGACCGCGATGAAATCCGGAAAATAGTTTCGAATATTCGCTCGGGTGTCGTTGTACCGAATCGAAAATCCAAACTGTTCCGGCAATTTTGCGAACCTGTCGATGTCCTCCCATTTATCAAGACAATTCGCGAACGAGCGCTCAAATTCGTTATCGCACGGGATAAGGTTGAAAACGGTTTTCTTGGATTCGATCACTTTTTTGGAAGTTGGGAAAGGAATTGTCTCGGAAAGAAATCGGCTCTCGGAAATAAGCTCAGGCGTTTTCTCCTCAACTATAGCTTCCCTGAGAATCTTCTCGAACGCATTCAGCACTACGAAACTCGCAATGTTGCTGGACATTGCCTGAACCACGTTCGTCTCCGAAAGGTCAACCGTTTCGCCGAACGCCTTACGCTCAAAAAACTCTTTAACCTTTGGTGCCAACACGGAAAATTGTGATGGAAGCTTAATATTCTGCGCGATGCGCCTGGCGTAGTAACCGATCACTTCTTCAGCTGTTTGCACGGGCGGGATCTGATATTCGCGTTCAAGCAGTTTTTCATCAGTAAGGATATCGCGGCCTTCGTAAACAAAGGTCTTCGTTTCTTCAAGCTCCTTTGGTTTCATCGGAAGCTTGTTTACGTTAAGCGCCATCACATCGATCTTGGAAATTTCCTCGGCGAGCGACTGCTTGCGGCTTAAGATCGGCGAGATGTCCGGAATTCCGATGTCCTTATCTTTTTTCTCGTCGACAGGCTGGATCGTCAGGATGGTAAGCTTGTCCTTGCCGACTTGAAATTCTTCCAGCTTAAGGTCTTCCAGCTTTTCGAGGTCGGTCACAAAATCCATAAAGGCCTTGTTTCCGATAATGTCCACGCGTTCTTGATATTGTCCGGCGAGGTTTCGAAACATCAGCCGAAGTCCGCGGCCGATCGTCTGTTCGGGCAAAATATTTGCCTTTGCGGTATATGGCCGCAGGCCGACGACGACCGTAACATTTTGCACGTCCCATCCTTCGCGAAGCATTAGCACGGAAACGATTGCGTTGACCGGACTCGAATCGTGATCGACATCGCGAGCAGTCTTTCGTGCCGCATCGAGATCTTTCTTCGACACTTCTCCCGATCGGTCCGTATGAATGATCAGTGTTTTTTCACCTGCAAACTCGGCTGGAAATTTTGTCCGAAGCCAGTCGCCAATATCGTCGGCCTGTTCCGTGTTGTTCATCATCACAAACAGGACGGGCTTCTTATTCAGCGGAGCCAATTGCTCAACATACTCTTTCCACCTTAGAACTCCTGCCGTCAGAAATCCTTCGTACTGAACGCTGGCGATATTTGAATTCGCTTCGACCAGCTTCGAAACACCCTTTATCGGGCGCTTCACAATGCCGTCTAGAATCGCCTGCTTAAGCGGGTAGTCATATATCGTCCACGGAAAAAGGCTGCCCTTGCTGTATCGCGGCGTCGCCGAAAAATCTAACTGAGCGGCAAGCGGCTTTCTGTCCTGCAGAGATCGAATGACCTTATTCCATTCGCTTTCTTCATCGTGGGTGTGATGCGCTTCGTCGTTGAGCACAAGGCACAAACCGTCGCGCGTCGCGATCCGGTCATCAAAATCGGTGATCTCGGTCTTTGCCGTAGGCGGCGGAGCTCCAAGCATCGCGGTCATCGCCGCCGGCTCTTCCGATCCCGGTTTCGTTTGGCGTTCGTAAAACTGCTGAATATTGGAAAGGTACAGAGATCCTTCGCTGTTTGTCCGTTCCGAATCGCCGCGCATGTAGTATTCCATTTCCCACATCCATTCAAGATGTTTTGGGATCAGCGGAAGTGTTCGGAATATTCGTCCGCTTTCGAAGTCGGATTTCAATCTGTCGAATACGATCACGTTTGGAGCAAGGATAAGAAAGTTGTTGGCGTATTCACGGCCGCCGCGAATGTAATTCGCAAACTGCCAGACGATGGCCATCGCCATTACCAGCGTTTTGCCGCTGCCCGTTGCCATCTTCAGTGCATACCGGGCAAACTCGTCGTACTGCGGCAGCCGCAGGTCCTGTACATTTTTGCCGTATTTTTCAAGAAGCTCAGTGCGGTTCTTTAGCTTCGCGATCTCGAAAATGTAAATAAGCGTTTCGATAGCTTCTCGCTGCGCTTCGTGAAATGTGAATGTAACCCCATTCGAAAGCGAGTGGTCAGCACGAAACCAGAAATTCAAAAGTTCGTCCGTCGTTTTTGTTACACCCTTATATCCGTCATCACGCCACTTTTTGAACTCGGCCCTTATTGCCGGAACGCAGACGGCGGTCCTCAATCGGTCTTCCAGATTGAACAAGTTGGGAGTCTGATCGGCAACGGCCTTTTTTCGCGGCATATGTTTAGTCGCCCTTGCTTTTTCTTTTTTTCGCCGTTAATTTTTTGATCTCGCGGTCGAAATCGGAGACGTAATTCTTGTCCTGGACCTTGCGATAGACCTCGTACTCCTGTTCGGCCTTCAGCTTCGCCTTGAGCTTTGAGACCTTGCCTTTGTCTTTAAGTATCGGGTATTGGGAAAGCTCGAGGAATTGGTCGATGAACTTGATCCAATCCGCCATTTTCATTTCTATTTGCCGCTCCGCCCGGTTTTCCGCGAGGTCGAGATACGCGGAAACCAGGCCGTTCAGTTCGCGAATATGGTGTTCATCGAGATAATTTTTCGCCGTATCGACGTCAGACTTCAGAACCTTGCCGTCCGGAGCGCTTTTCCAGGTCTTCAGCCCCATGAAAAATTTCGTCGCATCCGCCGAATCGTAGATCAACTCGGCCGCGGTCTTGCCGGTCACGGCCCAGTGGAGCTTATTCTGAACGGCGGCGAAGAATTCCTTAGTTATCGGAGCATCCTTGTCATAATCCGCGGACAAGGCATATATATCCGTGATCTTTTGGTAAAAACGCCTTTCGCTCGCCCGGATCTCGCGGATGCGTTCGAGCAGCTCGTCGAAATAATCTTTGCCGAAATGTTTTCCTTGTTTCAGGCGTTCGTCGTCGAGCACGAACCCCTTGATGATAAACTCACGGAGAATTTCTGTGGCCCAAATCCTGAATCTTGTCGCCTGATACGAGTTGACGCGATATCCGACGGCGATGATCATATCCAGTTGATAGAAATCGATCTCGCGCTCGACATCCCGATTTCCCTCGCGTTGAACTATTAGGAATTTCCGAATAGTTCGTTCCGGCGAGAGTTCGCCGGAAGAAAATATCTTCTGGATATGCTCATTTACGGTTGGGATGCTGACGCCAAAAAGCTCGGCGATCAAGCGTTGCTGCAGCCAAAATGTATCATCCTGATAACGCAGAGAGACGCTGGTTTTTCCCTCCGGCGATTCATATAGGATCAAATCAACATTGCTCATTTCACCTCGACCTCAACCGCCTTTGTCGTATCGTTTCCCAAAATATCTATCACCTTAACCAGGACGGTATATTTCCCCGGCTTCACATCCGTGTTGCGGGCCGTCAATTCGATCTTCGGTTCCTTTTTGGTCCGATAGCTTTGCCACTCGTTGTGAAACGTATCGTCGGAGAAGTTCCAGTCCACGGCCCAGTAGTCTATCCACTGGCTCCAGTGTGTGATATGCCCGCGAACTTCTTCCGGCACATCGTCGGGCGGGATGATGAAATCTTTCAGCGTTATTTCGATCTGCTTTTTGCCCGTCTTTACATCGACGCCCAATGAAGCGAGTTCGTAAAATTTGATATCGCCCTGCTCGACGGCCTTTTTCTCCAGCACCTCGCGAGGGATCTTTTTGAACGCGGCGTTTACATTGTTCGCGTTCGCAAAATGGGCAGCGGTCTCGTTCACGTCAAAGGCAAAATCCCAGCCCAGGAAATCTATCCCGTTGCTCTGGGCCGCCGATTCGCCGCCGGCCATTTTCCAAAATTCCTTTATCGTCGATTTGATGTCCTCAACCGTAACCGGGGCCTCGACACTCCCGACATGCACCATCCGCCCGGCTCGAGCCCCGTGCAGCCACGCGTAACCGTCAAGCGGCTGTGCGTGATAAAGCTCGATTATGAAATGCCGGTAATCGCGCTCCTGCGTCAGCCGTCTGTTCAGGCTCCCCTCCTTACGAAGGAGGGGTCCGGCTTTAGCTGGGGGGTGGTTCTCTGCCACGTGATCAGGATTCAATTTTGATTGACTATCGCCCGGCGCGAAGAGAACCACCCCGTCAGCGGAAGCCGCTGCCACCCCTCCTTCGTAAGGAGGGGAGCTTTCAAACTCCGCGTTCATCCATTGCTGGCGTTCGTATTTGCCGAGGTTCTGAACGACAAACGGTCTTACATTATCGATACCAAGCAATCGTTTTCGTGCGGTATGAATTGCGAACCGTCCAAGGTCGCAGGTTATCCACCGCCGCCCCAGCTTCTCCGCCACCGCCGCCGTCGTGCCTGAACCGCAGAAACAGTCGAGAACAAGATCGCCCTCGTTGCTGCTTGCCTTGATTATGCGTTCGAGTAGTGCCTCCGGCTTCTGCGTGTCGTAGTCGAGTCTCTCGTTTGACTGCGGCGGAACAATCGAAATGTCATCCCACAGGTTTTGGACAAATTCTCCTTCGTTCTCGTCAAGATATCTCTTCCTTTGAATGCGCCCATCCTTGCGTTTTGGGAAAATGAGTCGCCCGCTTGCGTCCCACTCCTTCATCTTTTCTAGGGAGATTGCCCACCCTTTATCCGGCGGCTTATATCCCTTGTACTCGTATTTCAAATTTACTCTGAAACTTGGACTCGATAGGTCGGCACTTCTATAACGCCGACCACCCGGCTCATGAAACTTATAGAACTGGTCAATGTACTCTTGGCGCAACGGCTTCAACGGATTTATAAAAACATTCTCGCTGCCCTTTGTGTAAAAGAAAATGGAATCGGTTTGCGTTCCAAATTCAGTTGAAATACTGTTTGTTTGACCTCGACCGGTCTTTCGTTTCCAAACGATTTCACTCCGGAAATTCTCATATCCATAAATCTCGTCTAAGATTGCCTTTGCATAGTGGGCCACATGCCAATCGAGATGAACGTAGATGCTTCCATTCCCGGCTAACAATTCACCCAACAAAAGCGAGGTTTCATAAAACCACTGCATGTAGCTATCAAGTCCGCGGCCCCAAGTATCGCGATACGCCTTCTGTTCGATTATGCTCGGCTGCTTTACGAACTCCGCCGCTTCGTTTTCTTCGGTTTCGGGATCGTCGGCGATCTTTGCCGTAAACGAAAAATCCGCACCGACGTTGAACGGCGGGTCGATGTAGATCAGATTCACCTTTCCCGCAAACTCCGGCAAAAGGCTCGGGAGAACATATTTCTTATCGCCCCAGATCAGCCGGTTACGCCATTCGGCGGACGAGTCAGAACCGCCTGCGTAAGCGGGCGGCCAGCTCGCCTGTGAAAAGAGCGTTCCCAACCGCTTTTCGCGGTCGGCCGAAGATTCGTTTATTGTCTCGATCGTCTGAAACGGCAAAGCGATCCGAACGGGTGTGACTTTCTTCCCGTCCTTGTACTTTCCATCCCAAATAAGTTCGGTCATAGGAGATGCGAGTTCATGCGAAGTTCAGATTCGAGATTGTAACATGAGTTTCACCCGCCCGTCGCTCACCTGGCCGCCCTCGATGATGGTCACACTCCTCCGGGTGCGTTATTACAGGCTTGTCGGCGCCGTAATCATTTCCACCTATCACCTGCCGGGAATTGATGGATCGGGAATGGTCCGGCTGATGATTTGGCCTACGGATTCGGCGGGTTGAATCGAATGGGAGGCAGGTGAGGGACGATGACGGTTGACATGACCATCCGGGACAACTGATAACGCGGGCAGGTGAACCGTCATGGCGTGTCTGTGTGAATGCGGGCATTGCGCTCGAAAGCCCGGTAAATTTGACACTACGACCCGAAAACCATAATATTTATAGTTTCGGCTCTTGTAGCCGAAGTGTGTCTGTATGTTCGAATCGCTGTCGGATAAGCTGAAGAAAACGCTCAAACAACTGCGTGGGGCGGGCAAGTTGACGCCTGAGCATGTGGATGCGGCGTTGCGCGAGATCCGGATGGCGCTGCTTGAGGCGGACGTTAACTATAAGGTCGCAAAGGACTTTGTCGAATCGGTCCGGGCAAAGGCGGAAGGGCAGGAAGTTTGGCAGGGGTTGAATCCGCACGAGCAGGTCGTAAAAATAGTTTATGACGAACTGGTCGAATTGATGGGCGGAACCTCGTCGCGGCTGGTCTTTACCAAGCAGATCCCGAACGTCGTGATGATCGTCGGGCTGCAGGGATCTGGCAAAACGACCTCGACCGGCAAGATATCACGCTGGCTGCGCGACAATCAGGAACGCAAGCCGCTGCTCGTGTCCGTTGACGTCTATCGCCCGGCGGCGCGTGAGCAATTAAGGGTTGTCGGCGGGGCAGTTGGCGTTCCGGTCTATCAGGACAAGGAAACCAACGACCCGATGACTCTCGTCCGCGGTGCCGTAAAGCACTCGCAGGAAATGGGTTACGACACCCTGATGATCGACACGGCCGGGCGTCTGCACATCGACGACGAGCTGATGTCCGAGCTCGAACAGATAAAGGCCGAGACCAAACCGATCGAAGTTTTATTTGTCGCGGATGCAATGACCGGCCAGGACGCCGTCCGTTCGGCCGAGGTTTTCCACGAGAGAGTAGGAATTACGGGCGTTGTCCTTACAAAAATGGACGGCGATGCCCGCGGCGGTGCGGCACTTTCGATCAAACAGGTTATCGGCCAGCCGGTGAAATTTGTTGGCGTCGGCGAAAAATACGACGCGATCGAGCCGTTCTATCCCGACCGCATAACGCAGCGAATACTCGGCATGGGCGACGTTCTGTCGCTGATCGAAGAGGTCCAGGGCAAGATCGACGAGGACGAAGCCCAGGAACAACTGCGGAAAATGACGAGCAATCAGTTCACGCTCGAAGATTTTCGCAGCCAGCTCGGCCAGTTCAAAAAGCTCGGTTCGATGTCGAAGCTCATGAAAATGCTGCCCGAACAAATGACCGGCGGCCTTCAGCTAAACGACGAACAATCAGCCGAAGTCGATACGCAAATGAGAAAGACCGAGGCAATAATCGATTCGATGACGAAACGCGAGCGGAACGAATACAAGATCATCGACGCCAGCCGCAAAACACGGATCGCTCACGGCTCAGGCAGTACGATCGCGGACGTTAACCAGCTTCTCCGGCAATATGAGCAAATGCGCAAGATGATGGCGCAGATGGGCAAGGGCGGGCTACTTGGCGGTTTGGGACGAAAAATGATGGGCGGCCTCGCCGGCGGTTTAGGCGGAATGTTAGGCGGAGGCGGCGGAATTCCGGGCGGCCTGACGGGTTTATTGGGCGGCGGCGATGGATTTGACGATGAGCCAAACGGCTCAACAGCAAAAGGCAGTATCAGGAAAAAGAAAAGGCACAAGAAACGACGTTGATACGTTCGAGATCGAATTGCTCAACCTCTCGATAGAAAATTATGTTAGCAATCAGCTTAATGAGAATGGGCTCGAAGGGTAAACCCTTCTATCGCCTGGTGGTCAAAGAAAAGCGTTCCAAGCGCGATGGTGCGTATCTTGAGAATGTGGGCACGTACAATCCGATGGCGGACCCGGCGGAAGTGAACCTGAAGCACGAACGGATCCAGTATTGGATCGGCGTTGGTGCCCAGCCGACGGATACGGTAAAAAGCCTTATCAAGAACAACCCGGTCCAGACCGAGGAAGAAAAGGCCGCAGGATTGAAGGCTCGCGCCGACAAGAAAGAGGCTGACCGCGTTGCACGCGAAGCCGCCAAGAAAGCCGAAGCCGAAAAGCTCGAGGCCGAACGCGTAGCTGCTGAAAAGGCCGCCGCGGACGCCGCCGCTGCCGAAGCTGCTGTCGCGGAAGCCGCAAGTGCTGAGGCTGCGCCGGCTGAGGGCGGCGAGGCCGCTGAAGCTCCGGCGGAAGAAGCTGCTGCTGAGGAAGCTCCGAAGGCGCAAGAATAAGGGAACACAGGCTTCGGTCCGCAACACGCTCGCCTGTACGAAAGCCGGCTTGCGGCCTTGGGAACTAAAGTCCGCGTTCCGGCTGGAAAATGAAGCAAGCTATTGAAAAGGTGATCAAAGCCCTTGTCGGCTCGCCCGATCTGGTCGAGGTGTATGAGCAGGGCGACGGCAAGAACATCCGGTTTCGCGTACGCGTTTCGCCTGATGATTACGGCCGCCTGATCGGCCGCGAAGGCCGGAATATCAAGGCGATCCGCAGCTTGCTATTTGTCAGCGGACAAAAGCATGGCCGGCGCTACCACCTTGACCTCGAAGAGGATTAGTTCGACAGACTTCAGTTTGTCGTGCTTTGTTTCGAGGAGCGATGCGACAAACTGAAATCTGTCGGACGATTGTGGACGAACTTGTCGCGATAGCCAAAATAGTCAGAACGCGAGGTTTGCGCGGCGAGGTCGTTGCGGAAGTTCTGACCGATTTCCCCGAGCGGTTCGAGGGACTTGCAGATGTGACCGCCCTTCTGCCAAATGGCAAAAGGCGGGAATTGAAAATTGAAGGGTACTTCTTTCAGAATGACCGCATAGTGATGAAATTTGCCGGATTCGATTCGATCGAGTCTGCCGAAATGCTGCGTGATGCCGTGGTTTGCGTTGAGGAAGCTGATGCGGTCGAGCTTGGGGAAGATGAGTATTTTGACTGGGAACTGCAGGCCTGTGAGGTCCAAACCGTAGTCGGCGAAAAACTTGGTACGGTTCGTGAGATCTTGCGGACCGGCGGCACCGATGTGCTGTTGATTGATGGCCAGGACAAGGAATTGATGATTCCGTTTGCTGAGTCTATTTGCATAGATGTTGACGTGGATGGCAAACGTATCATTGTCGATCCGCCGGACGGAATTATTTAATTTTATAACTCTTATCGGTACTAATTGATTTGAGATCTGAAATTTGAGATCTGAAATTTGGGATCAAAGATGCAGATCGACGTATTAACAATTTTCCCCGAGTTTTTCGGGCAGGTCTTTGATTTTGGAATAATTCGCCGGGCAAAGCACGCAGCGATCGTGGGAATTAATGTCCGCGACATCCGCGAATTCGCGGTAGACAAGCATAAAATGACCGACGACCGGCCGTTTGGCGGCGGCGACGGGATGGTGATGAAGCCAGAGCCGCTATTTGCTGCGATCGAGCATTTGCTTGGAACGAGCGATCGAGATGCTTATCCGGCTGGCACGAAGGTCGTTTTACTTTCGCCGCAGGGACAGCCGCTGAAACAGCCGCTTGTGAAAAGGCTCGCCGACGAAACCGAGAGAATGATTGTGATTTGCGGGCGATACGAGGGCGTGGACGAACGGGTGAATGAAGCACTCGTTACGGATGAAATATCCATCGGCGATTATGTTTTGTCGGGTGGCGAACCGGCGGCGGTCGTGCTGGTCGATTCGATAGTGAGGCTGCTTCCTGACGCTTTGGGAAGCGAGACGTCGGCTGAGAACGACTCATTTTCGAATGGTTTATTAGATTGCCCGCATTATACGAGGCCGGCGGAATTTCGCGGAATGCTCGTTCCGGAAGTGCTTTTGAACGGCAACCATGCCGACATCGAAAAATGGCGTCGCGAAAAGGCGTTAGAGAAAACAAGGGAATTTAGAAAGGACCTTTTGACAGGAGAAAATGGTGAAATGTGAGTATTGGAACGCCGTCCTCCCCGACGGCGATGCCAGCGAGAGGCTGGCGTTCCCGTGCTGACCTCTGGCCGACATCGATATGAACAGATTAGATCTGGTTGAGAACACACAATTAAGGGATAACATCCCCGCATTCCAGTCGGGCGACACCGTAAAGGTGCACGTCCGCATTAAGGAAGGTAACAAGGAGCGCCTTCAGGTTTTTGAAGGCATTGTCATCGCCCGCAAACACGGCGGCGTTCGCGAGACCGTTACCGTCCGCAAGGTGAGTTTCGGCGTCGGCGTCGAGCGCATATTTCCGCTGCACGCGACGGTCGTTGACCACATTGACGTCGTCCGCCGCGGCAAGGTCCGCCGGGCTAAGCTCTACTACTTGCGTGAACTCCGCGGCAAGGCTGCCCGTATCAAGGAAAAGGATACGCGTAACAAAGCGCAGTCCGCAAAATAGGTTTCGACTGGGAATTGTAAGTTGGATAATTGTTAGCTGGGCATGTTTAGCTGCCAATTAACAATCTCGAAATTTACAATTGCTGAAAGAGAAATGAGATCAGGGCGTCGCGAATTCGTCGTTGCATCGGGAACGGCGGCCGTGTACGCCCTTTTACCGTCTTTCAGGGTCAACGGAGAATCGAAGATGTACGGACTAATAGGCAAAGCGATAACGGTCGAAGGGAAGCGGGACGAGTTTATCAAGATCTTGCTCGAGGGCGTTTCCGATATGCCGGGATGCCTGAGCTACGTTGTCGCTAAAGACCCGAAGGACAAGAATGCCGTTTGGATAACCGAAGTCTGGGACAGCGCCGAAAACCACAAGGCTTCGCTGCAGCTTCCTTCAGTGAAGGCCGCGATAGCGAAGGGTCGGCCGTTAATTGCCAGCTTTGCCGAGCACTTTACGACCGAGCCCGTAGGCGGTCACGGCCTGGCGAAAAAATAGCCTGACTCACAGGCTCGCTTTTACTCAATAACGATCTATAATTCATACCGTGAACGAGTTTCAACTGCAGGCGGCAAAGCAGGTCTGGTTGATCGGTTTCGATTTCGAAGACCAGGCCCGAAGCGAAGGGTTCCTCTATATTGCAGGTGTTGATGAAGTAGGCCGTGGCTGTTTGGCCGGGCCGGTAGTTGCGGCCGCGTGCATTCTTGATCGGGAAAAATCGGTGCCTGAAGGGCTGAACGATTCAAAAAAACTTACCACAAAGCGGAGGGCCGAGATCGCGGAAGAACTGCGGCATAGCGCGGTAGCGTTTGCGGTCGGTGTAGTTGAGGCCGATGAGATCGACCGGATCAATATTCTCGAAGCCACGAAGTTGGCAATGGTGAAGTCTATCAATGCTCTCAAACCCGCGGCTGACCATCTTCTTATCGACGCCCTTCAACTGAAACAGTCGAGCCTGCCGCAGAAAGCCATAATCAAGGGCGACGCTATCTCGTATTCCATTGCCGCAGCCTCGGTCATCGCAAAGACCTACCGCGATGACCTTATGTGCAGATACGATTCGGAATATCCGCAATATGGTTTTGCGGGGCACAAAGGATATGGCGCCGCAGTTCATCTTGAAGCTCTCCGTCGTCACGGGCCGTGTCCGCTGCATCGGCTTACATTCCGCGGAGTCTTGCCTGAAAAAGAGATCGAAGACACCCGCTCGCTTCTAAGCAGTTAGTCTTTCGGTGGCCAAAACACCCTTTTTGCGGCTGCATGCATCTTATTTCGCGTTTACTGATCACAGCCTATTTGGAGGATATCTATGGACGGGGAAAGTTTTGCTGCCGGTAAGCCAAGTGCATTCGAGACGATCGTTTATGGCGGACTTGCCATTGGGGTACTTGATTTTCTGGATGCCAGTATCTTCTTTCCGCTTTATTACGGCATTGGCTTTTGGGATGTTTGGCACGGGCCCGCATCAGGTTTGATAGGACGCGAAGCGGCGAGAGGCGGCGGTGCTGCGACAGCATTGCTTGGCATCTTTCTGCATTTTGTTGTCGCATTTTCGGTCGCGGCAGCCTATTTTGTGGTCGCCAGATATTTAGTGAGGGTGAAGCACTTCGTTATCATTGGCTTGCTATATGGAATTACGGCAAACCTGGTAATGCAGCATATCGTGATCCCGCTTTCAGCTATCGGGCCGCGAACAACTGTCGAGCCGCTCGGTTCTGTATTGAACAGCTTCATAGGCCACGCATTTTTGGTGGGCCTTCCGGTTGCGTCGATCGCGGCCTGGTCAGCATGGCGAAATGCTAAACGGATTAGGGAATATGATCGTTAAGTCTTCGGGTTGCCCTGTTCTTTGCGTTTGCAGGGGCCCGAGCGTGATCGCCGGAGTTTAGCTTTTGCTAACGAGGCTGTGTCAAAATCCGAAAAGCTGCGGAGCAGCGGAATATTTGTAGCCCCACGTGAAGCGAAGCGAAACGTGGGGTTAGTCGAGCCTAAATCTCAAAGCCCGTGTAACGGGCGGCAGACTTTCGCTAAATTATTGACAGCAATAGATGCAACATGCCTCTCTGTCGCCCACTGCGTGGGCTGGGAGTCTTGTTTTCATCCTAACCACGGGTTCCGCTTTGCTCCACCCGTGGCCACCGCTCTGCCATTGCTCCGCAGTTTAAGACAGTTGGCCAATCACTTTCTCGACCTAAAATTCTATCCATTCGGTCGGCTGGCGATGATCGGAAAGCGTGATTTTTGTTTCCGCTGCGAAGAGCGGGGGCCGCATTCTGAGGGCGGTCTCGGCTGTGAGATGGGCAAGGTGTCGGTCGTTGGCCTTTTGCGACAGATGTGCAAGCACTATGTGTCGTGCGGTACCGTCGAAATCGTTTTGGAGCCAACCTGCGAGGTCCTCATTTGAAAGATGGCCGTGCCGGCCGGCAATGCGTTGCTTTAGCGACCAGCTATAGACCGGGCAGGCACGAAGCATGTCGCGGCTGTGGTTTGATTCGATAATTATCGCATCGCAGCCGTTCAGCTTGTCTTTCATTAGTTCGGTGATGTGGCCAAAATCGGTTAGTGTTGCAAGGCGAATCCCGCGATTCACTGCCAGAAAACCAAAATTGTCCACTGCATCGTGCGGGACAGTAAACGGTTCAAAATCGATATCGCCGATGCGAAATTCATTGTTTGATGTGATCTCGACGGACCGATCTTTCATCGCATCGCGCCGCTTTGCGGCCTCATCATCGCCATTGGCGCTTGAACCGCTGTACCCGTAGTACGCTTCCCGGGTCGGGCCTGAGAGATAAATACGGCAACGCACCTTTCCCAGCAAATTCCTAAGTCCGCCAACGTGATCGGAATGTTCGTGCGTGATCAGCACCGCATCGAGGTCGGCGGGATCGATACCCATTGCGCCCAATCTTTTTACCATCTCGCGGCAACTCAGCCCGGCGTCAACCAGGACACGCGTTTTTTCCGTTGCGATCAAAATTGCGTTGCCGGTCGAGCCGCTGCCAAGTACGGTAAACTTCATAAAAACAGTACGCCGCCCGGGGAAAGCAAGTCCGGACGGCTTGATCATTGATCTTTCTGAAACGCACCCCGCAAGCTTCGTGCCATCATTCTTGTTATAAAAGAGTTTGGCAGAACATTTACGCCTGATGCGACCAGCCAATTGGTCCAGCCCGAAACGACCTTCGCTCGATCTGTCCTGATGGCTATCATTGCGGTCTCGACAACGTCCTCGGCGGTTTCTATGCCCTTGGCGTTTATCTGCTGGTCTATATTGGCGTTCGCATGAAAATTCGTTTCGGTCCTGCCCGGACACAGAGCAAGGATGCGTATCCCGAAAGGGCGATTTTCTGCCGCGATCGCTTCCGAAAACGATGTCACAAACGCTTTTGTCGCTGCATAGGTCGCCATGAACGGGATCGGCTGAAATCCGGCAGCGGACGAAACATTAATTATAGCCCCTTGTCGCCGCTGGCGCATCTCGGGCAGGTAACGGTGCGTCAATCCGACCAACGCCGAAATGTTCAGGTCGATCATACGCATCTCTCGACCGAGATCAAGTTCGACGAAATCGCCCATCGAACCGATGCCTGCATTGTTTATAAGCCAGTCTATTTCAAGGCCGAGATCTTCAGTTCTCTGGAACACAAGCTGATCCGCGCCCGCTTCGGTCAGATCTGCAGAAATAAAACTCGCCTCTATTCCATGTTTCGCGATAAGTTCATCACAAATCTGTCGCAGTCGTTCTTCCAATCTGGCAACGAGCACGAGGTTGTGCTTTTCCGCTGCAAGCCGGCGGGCGAACGCCTCGCCGATACCGCTTGAGGCCCCGGTGATAAGTGTCGCTTTCATATCTCTTCAAGCTCGCGTTCCGGTGAATGAAAGGCGTAAAAGATGGAGGTAACGGACGCCGCAACGATTGTTAGGGCGCCGATAACGCGGATCAGGCTGGCGATCACTTTTGTTGAATCAAGCAGGCCCAAACTCGTCAACATCCAATTCCAATCGTGGATACCGCCGCCGACGAGCGGAAGCTCCATCCTCACGGCGTCCTGAGCATAGACATGAACATTGATGACGCTTTGCCCGACCCAAAAGAGAACGATGGCGGCTGAGAAATACTTTTCGTTCCACCAAAAATAGCCGACGAAGACGGCCGGCAAGATAAGTTGGAAAAGCGTCCCGCCCGCCATACCTATGAATTCGCCAAAGATCCCGAAAATCAGATGGCCTGTTTCATGTATAGGCAGATCGACCATATCGAGGAAACTGCCCTGCATCGGGTCAAATGCGATCCACAGGAAGTAGAGGGTGAGAAGAGCGGCGAAGACAAGTTTTGGATAGCTAATGTTCATTGATCTTGAAAAATATGCTTTGGCGTACCGCTGTGCGGGCCGTGCGAGAAATGCCATGAGACCGAAAATGCGAGGGGTCACAGCAATCTATTTTTAGAGATAAACTCTTTAACCAGAGCGTTAAACTCTTTTGGCTTTTCCATGTGCAGCCAGTGGCTCACGCCATCGAACATATGGAATTCCATTTTCGGCGCGACAGTCCGATATTGCTGCTCGAGGTCTTTCGGCCAATACGGGCTCCGTGCCATCACTGCTAGAAGCGGCACATTAATTTTTGCGTGCGCGGCATAAGCATCGGCATTCATCAGTCTCATTGCGCTTATGCCTACATAATCTGGCGTTGCCAGCATAGATGAGCGGATAAATGGTTTAACATTGGCATGTGTCGGCTCAAGCATTTGATCAAGGAACTTAGGGCCGATACTGTTTTTATAATCGGCCAAGATCGGTTCAAAGTACTTCTCAACCTCATCGCGCGGGGAAAAGGCCATCAGTTCACCGTCAACGATTATCAGGCCGAGAGTTTTCTCAGGGAACAGTTCATAAAATCGTCGAACTACCGGTGTTCCCATGCTGTGGCCGGCGAGAACGGCCCTCTTTACACCCGCCTTTTTCATAACCGCATTGACCGACCTAGCGAAAAACTCCATCGAATAATCGATCTTTGGTTTATCGCTATCTCCGTGGCCGGGCAGGTCCATTGCGATCACACGATATTCCGGAAAGGCATTGTATTGGTCCCGCCAAAATTCGAGATTGCATGTCCAGCAATGGACAAGGACAAGCGCGTTTGTGGATTTCGCATTACCGATATCATAATAGCGGATCTTGTTTCCTTCATATTCAGCCCATTTCGCCTTAGGTAAAGTTTTCTGGGCCGATATTCCGATGGAGCCGGCGATGATGGCTAAAAATAGGACCGGTAGTATTCGCGTCAGTATCATTGCTCTCGTATTCCCTCCAAGAATTTCTCTTTTGATATTCCGTAAAATTTGCATTCCATCCCGTATGCGGACTTCATTCCTTCAAATGTCATTCCGCATTTTTCCATTATTCGCCATGAACCGATGTTCGCTCCATCGCACACAGCAACAATGCGTTCGAGCCCGCTGGTTTCAAACCCATATTTCAGCCACGCGTTAGCGCACTCGGTTCCAAGTCCGCGATTCCAATAAGCCTTTTTCAAACTGTACCCAACCTCAATTTCGCCCGTGTCTTCCAATGGCTGCAGCCCGCTTCCGCCGATAGTTTCACCGTTTTCTTTCCAGATCATCGCCGACATTCCGAAGCCGAATTTCTCGTAACACGCGATGTAAAAATCTAAACGCTTCGTCACCTCGGCCGGATTCTGTCGCTCCCAGCCGCCAAGATATTTATGGACTTCGGGGTCCGAGCGTAGCTCGATCAGCTCAGGCAGATCATCAAGGGTATATGGCCGGATCAGAAGTCTCTGTGTTTCAAGCTGCATAGGCACCAAAGGAATAGAGAAGATCTCCCGCGTAAATTATCGGCCCAAACTTTAGCCGGCGACGATACTGATGCCAGGTTAAATTTCCCGCAATCAAGCCGGGGTTTTGTAAGCCGGCAAGCGTCACGGGCCGCGAAAGGTTACGGTGAAAGCCTTGCGATAACCCAGGAATCAGCCTGTTTTGTATATACGATCCGATCATGCAGGCGGCTTGGGCGGCCCTGCCAGAATTCGAATCGTTCCGGGACGACGCGAAAACCGCCCCAGAACGGCGGGCAAGGCACATCTTCGCCAAATCGTTCACGAACTCTCGCAACCCTCTCTTCAAGCTCCCCGCGTCCGGCGAGGACAGAGCTTTGTCTTGACGCCCACGCTCCGACGCGGCTTTCATACGGCCGAGAGTGAAAATAGGTTTGCGATTCCGCACGGCTAACCTTTTCGGCCACGCCCTGAACGCCGATCTGGCGCTCTAGCTCCGGCCAGAAAAAGTGAAGGGCGGTATAAGGGTTTTCGATAAGCTGGCGGCCCTTTGTACTTTCGTAATTTGTAAAAAAAACGAGGCCGCGATCGTCAAAACCTTTCAGCAGCACAACCCGCGAGCTCGGCCGGCCGTCACTGCCGGCGGTCGAGACGGTCATCGCATTTGGTTCTAGCGGGCCGGAATTCAGATACTCTTCGATCCATGCAGCAAACTGTACGAAAGGGTCTGCCGCGACGGATGATTCACTCAATTCCTGTTGCGAATAATCGCGGCGAATTGCCGCAAACTCTTTGCTTTCGATCGCCATTCAGATCAGGTGGACGAAAAGCCCGTCCTTCAGTTTTGGTTCGAACCAGGTTGATTTTGGGGGCATCACCTCGCCCATGTCGGAAACCGCGAGCAGGTCGTCCATCGCCGTCGGAAATAAAGAGAACGCGACCGCCGCCCGCCCAGAATCGACATATTCTTCAAGTTCATCGAGTCCGCGGCCGCCGCCCACAAAGATAATGCGCGGGTCAGTACGCGGATCGCCGATACCGAGAATCGGCGTCAGCAGGTTTTGCTGGAGTATCTGAACATCGAGGCGCTCCAATACGTCGGGTTCGCGAATGTAATTGACATTGAAACGAATGCCATACCATTTACCGCCGAGATACATAGCAAATCGGCCCGGCCCGTCAGGAGTTCTTCCGCCGTTTTCGGAAACAATGAAATGCTCCTGAAGCCGTGCGAGAAAGTCTTCCGCCGACAAGCCGTTGAGATCTTTTACGACACGGTTGTATGCCATGATCGACAGGTCTTCTGACGGAAAAAGGCCCGCCATGACAAAGTTGTAACTTTCCGTTCCGTCGTGTTCTGCGTTCGCGTCCCGAAGCTCCTTTCGCGCCAGCGAAGCGCTTTCCGCTCGATGGTGTCCGTCCGCGACATACAGCTCAGGTATGCGCGAAAATGCTTCGGACACAGCACCAGCATCAGGCACGCGCCAGACCGTTTGCCGTACACCCTTCGGATCGGAAAAATCGTAGATCGGCTCACCCATCGTTGCTTCTTCGATAAGGCGGCGCATTTCGTCCGTGTTCCTAAAGGCAAGAAAGATCAAACCCGTCTGCGCCCGCAGGGCCAGCATATGATCGGTCCGGTCACGGACCTTGTCCGGCCGGGTTTTCTCGTGCTTTTTTATTATGCCGCTGTCGTAATCATCGACCGAACAGCATGCGACAATGCCCGTCTGCTGCCGCCCATCGACAGCAAGCCGGTACACAAAAATCCCTGGTTCCTGATCCTGGCTGAGCAGTTTCTGATCTAAAAAGGCGTCGAGTAGTTTTTTTGCTTCACTAAAAGCTTTGGCGGGATCGTCCGTTCCAAACTCAGCCTCGGGCCGCGTTACGCGAAGGAAGCTGTCTGGATCTGCGGTTGTTATCGCACGGACTTCTGCATCAGAAACCACGTCATAGGGTACGCATGCTATCTTTGCCGCCTTATCCGCCGGTGGACGAACAGGCCTGAAGGGTTTGACGGTTGCCACTTATTGCTCCTTTTAGAAAAGAAAAAACCTCGACGGACAAACTGAAAATCGAAACGGCAAAACTTATGGTTGGGGTTGTTCCGGCGTAACGGTCGGCTGGGGCTGACGGCTCTGATTGATGATGTCGTCAAGCTGCTGGCCTCCCTGATTCACCTCGTCGATCAGGCGTTGCTGGTAGCCCTTTTTATCCAGCTTCCAAACGCCGTCTTCCTTAATGAACGGAACGGTTTCCCAGGCGCCAAAGCTGTTCTCGACCTCAAGCGTTGCCTTGTCGCCCTCGATCTTCTCATTCCGCATCTTGACGGTCCGTTGATTCTCGGAAAAAAGTGTCTCGTTCTTCACCACGTCATCAACCGGAATGCCGCGCGATTGGGCTTCAAGCTCGCTCATTCTCATCGAATCTTTCGAAAGAAGCAGCTTCATCGTCGTGATGTCCTTGTTCTTGATGGCCTTGGTGTACGTCTTGAAAGTCTCGATCGGGGATTCGGGCTTTGACTCACCCGACGAGCACGCAAAGATGCCGGAGACAGCCATGATCAGGATAAATGCTTTGGTTAAACTACTATTCATTACGGCGCGGTGGCTAAAAGTATATAATTCTTCTCAAACGAGTAATTATATAGTAATTGGAGTGGGCAAAAAAGATGGAACGAAGAAAACTCTCGCCGGTAGAAGTAGCGGAACGACTGAAAGATCTGCCAAACTGGACGGCCGGCGGCGACACCATAAAGTGCCGTTTTGAATTCAAGAACTTTGCCGAAAGCCTCGCTTTCGTAAACAAGGTCGGTGCCGTCGCAGAAGAACTCGACCATCACCCCGACATAACCTTCGGTTGGGCTTACGCCGAGATCGCCACGACCACCCACGACCGCGGCGGAGTGACGGATGTTGATATTGCGTTGGCAACCCGAATCGATGAGGCATCGTCAATGCAAAAGTCTCTTTCAAATGTATAATCAAATCAGATCAGCTTTGCGATGAAGACATTTCTCCTTTTGATATCTATTCTGGTAACTGCATCGTTCAGTTTGAATGCCCAGAGTGCGCCAAACGTGATCTCCAATCCCGATCCGGTATATCCGCCAGAAGCGGCTCAACTTGGTTACGGTGGAAGCGTTAAAGTAGCGATCAAGGTAGATAAACAGGGTAAGGTTAAGGTTCTGAAAGCTTGGGGTCCGAATGCTCCCTGTTCTAACTTAGACGACAAAAGAATTGAAAATATCAGAAAAGCAGTGATGGACGCCGCAAGAAAGGTCGAATTCGAATCGCCGATGAAAGATGGCAAACCAAACGAAATCGAAATGACCATTTCTTACTCGTTCGATTCTTTGGGGAAGCCCGCAAGCCCAAGGGGGAACTCTAACGCCAAAGGCCGAATCGTAGATGCGGGGGTACTTCAGGGCAGGGTGAAATTCCTCGCTAGGCCGGATTATCCGAGTGCCGCTAGAGCGAACCGCGTAACGGGGGCCGTTCCAGTAAGCGTCCTCGTCGATACCGACGGACGGGTTCTAGCTGCGAGTGTTCTAGGCGGTCATCCGCTCCTGCAAGAATCGGCAATTGAGGCAGCCTGCCGATCGTCGATCGACCCGGTCGTGTTGTCTGGCGTTCCCATACAGGTTACCGGCGTGTTGACGTATGTGTTTGCTCCGTAAACCTAAATTCCTACCTGAGGATTCTAAATTCCGTCCACGATCGAATTCAGCGTAGCCGAAGGCCTCATTGCGGCGTAGGTCTTTTCCGCGTTGGGATGATAGTAGCCGCCGATGTCTTGTGATGTCCCTTGGGCGGCGATCAGTTCTTCGTTGATCTTTGCTTCGTTTTCGTGCATTGATTTGGCGACGGGCGCGAATTTTGCAGCCATTTCTGAATCACCGGTTTGGCTTGCCAAGGCTTCGGCCCAGTACATTGCAAGATAGAAATGCGAACCGCGGTTATCGATCTGGCCGACCTTTCTTGCGGGCGATTTGTCGTTTGCCAGGAATTTCGCATTTGCTTCATCCAAAGCATCTGCCAGAATTTGAGCTTTTTTGTTGCCTTGAGTTTGAGCAAAGTGCTCAAAGCTTGCCTGCAACGCGAGAAACTCGCCAAGCGAATCCCAGCGCAAATAACCTTCGTGCAAAAACTGTTCGACGTGTTTTGGAGCGGATCCCCCGGCACCGGTTTCGAACAGGCCGCCGCCGTTCATTAGCGGGACAATAGAAAGCATTTTTGCCGATGTTCCGAGTTCCAGGATCGGGAACAGATCGGTCAGATAATCGCGCAGCACGTTGCCCGAAACCGAAATTGTGTTCTTGCCTTCGCGGGCGCGTTTCAGCGTTTCAGTCATCGCGTCTTTGACATCCATAATGCGGATATCGAGGCCGGTCGTATCGTGATCGGCGAGGTATTTTTCGACCTTTTTGATGATCTGTGCATCGTGGGCCCGGTCCTTATCGAGCCAGAAAATGGCGGGCGTGTCGGAAAGCTTTGCACGGTTTTCGGCGAGCTTTACCCAATCACGGATCGGCGCGTCTTTGGTCTGACACATCCGAAAGATATCGCCAGACTGAACATCTTGGTCAAGCAGAACATTGCCGTTTTCATCCTCGACTTTCACCGTACCTTCGCCTGAAATTTGGAAGGTCTTGTCGTGTGAGCCGTATTCCTCTGCTTTTTGTGCCATCAAGCCGACGTTCGGAACGGAGCCAAAAGTTCGAGGGTCGATAGCTCCCTCTCTTTTCATGTCCTCGATTACGGCATCGTAAAAACCAGCATAGGTCCGGTCGGGGATCATGCAAACGGTGTCTTCTTCGTCGCCGTCCTTATTCCACATTTTTCCGCCGCCGCGCGCGAGTGCTGCCATCGAGGCGTCGATGATCACGTCGGACGAAACATGAAAATTGGTAATGCCCTTATCCGAATTTACCATCGCAAGCCGTGGGCCCCTTTCGATGGTTTTTGCGATGTCTGCCTTGATCTCTTGTTCCTGTGGATGGCCGGAGATCTTCTCGAAAAGCGTTGCTAATCCAAAGTTTGGATTAATGTCCAAATCGGCAAGAGTATCTTTAAATTTCTCAAAAACGTCCTTGAAATATGTTTCGACGATCGCCCCGAAAATGATCGGGTCGGAAACCTTCATCATCGTTGCTTTCAGATGCGCCGAAAGCAGAATGTCTTTTTCTTTCGCTTCGGCGATCGCTTGCCCGACAAAATCTTCCAGGGCCGCGAGATGCATAACCGAAGAATCGATCACCTCGCCTGATTTAAGCGGGGCAAGTTCTTTTAGAACTTTTTCGGAACCGTCGTTGCCATAGAAAACGATCCTGAATTTTCCATCCTGCTCGACGGTCGTTGAAGTTTCCGATCCGTAAAAATCGCCGTCAGTCATGTGTGCCACCGACGTTTTAGAATCCGCACTCCATGCTACCATCCGGTGCGGATTTGCCTTAGCGTAATTCTTTACGGCCTTCGGCGCGCGGCGGTCGGAGTTTCCTTCCCGAAGCACGGGATTTACGGAACTTCCCAAACAACGTGCGTATTTTTTGTTGATCGCTTTTTCTTCGTCAGTTTTAGGTTCCGCAGGATAATTCGGCACCGCAAAGCCCTGCTTCTGCAGTTCGGCAATCGCATCCTCCAACTGCGGAACGGAAGCGGAAATGTTCGGGAGTTTAATGATGTTGGCTTCCGGCTGCTTAGCCAATTCGCCTAATCCCGCAAGCTCATCGGGAATCTTCTGATCGTCGCTTAAGAATTCAGGAAAATTTGCCAATATCCTTCCCGCAAGCGAAATATCGGGAACCTCAATTTCAATATCCGCGGACCTTGTAAAAGCCTTAATTATCGGTAAAAAAGAATGAGTCGCCAAAAACGGAGCTTCGTCCGTCAATGTGTAATAGATCTTCGATTTTTCTGCCATTCTGTTGTGTTGAAATGTCTTGCTCTGCTTATTCTGATCGGAAATTAACACTATATTAAAGCTCTTTGATTCAAAACGAAAATTTGGTTGCGATCGCAGTATTGCGAAAGCCCGCACGTGAGTAAGGACGAAATGGACAACGTATCTATTTCTGCCCTTACTTCGTGCGGGCTTCTGCATCCAAATGACTTCGAACGTGCCCGCGAAGTTTCCGCTGCGTGGATGGCCGAATGGCGGCGGTGAATGTCCACAAGACGGCGTGAGAATACTATTCTGAACCGTCCGAGGCGGCAAGCTGCTGCGGCGGGAAAAGTTGTTCGAATTCAGCGTTGCCGTGCAGTTTTTCAAGGTCGGGATCCTGGCGTATCCAGGCTGGATTGCGGTATCCGGCGTCCCAGGCCTTTTTCAGTGTGTTCATCGCCTCTTTTGGCTTATCCATTTCACACAGCGTACAAGCGATGTTGTAAAGGATCATCGTATCGTCAGGCCGGAGCACCATCGCGAGGTCGATCTCGCGTTGCGCGTCATCGAAACGGCCTTGATACGCATAGTTTCCGGCCAGCAGGACTCGCACGCGGGCGTCCTCAGGCGTTTTTTTCAACTGGGCTTCGTATAGGGCGATCTCGCGATAGGTATAGTTCTTCAGCGCTTCCGTTTTGCCCATCGCGCCGAGTGCATTGTGGATCGGAATTGTGTTGTTGTAATTCTCTCCCGCGTGGGCGAGGATGTCTTCCATCATGTCCACGACCTCTTGATAGCGGCCCGCCTCAAATAGCGCCCGTCCCAGCAGATTGTAGCCGCCGTCAATGTCCGGATCGCGTACGAGGGCCGAGCGGCATTTCGCAATGGCCTCCTCATAACGTCCCTGGGCAAAATCAAGCCACGCTTCGGCACATCTGATCTCAGGCTCGTCACGGCCCGTTGCAATGGCCCGTTTGGTTGCAGCGTTGACACGGTCTATCCATTCCTGCTTTCGCTCGAAATAGTAATAGAACTGAGCACAGACGTTCGCGACCGCGGCGTGAGCAACGGCAAATGCGGGATCGAGTGAAACGGCATTCTCATACATCTGCAGAGCGAACTGCATGTCCTGGCGGCCGACACGTCGTGCAAAATTGCGGCCCCGCAGATATAGGTCATAGGCGTGAAGGTTTTCGGTCGGTTTTGCGGCAAGGGCTTCCTGTTCCTGCGGCGACAGAGTGATCCGCAACGCGGCGGCTATGCGTGAAGCAATATCGTCCTGGACCGCAAAAACGTCTTCCATCTCGCGATCGTATCGCTCGGACCAGACCGGAAAATCGGTCGCGGCATCCACCAACTGGGCGTTTATTCGAAGCCGGTTACCGGCGCGGCGAAGGCTGCCCGTTAGCACGTATGATGCCCTTAGTTCCGTTCCTACGCGTCCGGCCGTGACCTGTTTGTCACGATAGGGCATTACGACCGCCCGCGAGAATGTCTTCAACCGGCGGATCTTGGACAGCTCCGTCGTTATGTCTTCCGTGATGCCGTCACGCAAGTACTCGTCCTCTTTCATCCCGCTCAAGTTCTCGAAATAAAGCACCGCGATCGAGTGTTCGTGCGTTGGCGACGATGGCATTCGGCTGACGTGAATGGCGCCGTTCTCAACCGAATGACGGCCGGATTCCAGATCGCGTTTCAAACGTTTCAGAGCGGTCTTCAGGTCGGTCGAGGTCTGATATCGCAGGTCGCGGTCCTTTTCAAGCGCCTGGGCGATGATCCGGTCGATCTCGTCAGGCAGCGAGCTATTGAACTGCGTTGCCGGCAATGGGCTGCGGTTCAGGATCGCGTCAAAAACGACCGCTGAGGTGTCGCCCTTAAATGGCATTGCTCCGGTCGCCATTTGATAAAGGATCGTACCGAATGAGAATAGGTCCGTCCGCGAATCGATCACTTCCCCTCGTGCCTGTTCGGGCGACATGTAAGACATTGTTCCCATCGCCACGCCGGGCGAGGTAAGCCCATCCAGTACCGCGGTCGGAAGATTGGAGGCGGCATTCACTTTATGCTGGTCTATCTTTGCCAGGCCGAAATCGAGTATCTTTGCCTGCCCGCGCGAGGTCACAAAGATATTCGCCGGCTTCAGATCGCGGTGAACAATGCCTTTCGAATGGGCCGATTCGAGCGCGTCGGCGATCTGAATGCCGAATGCCAGGACCGAGCCGATAGGGAGCGCGCCAGTGCAAATGCGGTCGGCGAGCGATTCGCCGTCCAGCAGTTCCATCACGATAAAATGCTGGTCCTCAAACTGCTCTATGCCGTGAATGGTGCAGATGTTTGGATGATTGAGCGCAGATGCCGCCCGGGCCTCTCGTTGAAAACGTTGAAGAAGATTCTCATCCGTCGCCATCGCGGGTGTGAGGAATTTCAGGGCAACATGGCGCCCAAGATTAGTATCTTCGGCCTCATACACCACGCCCATCCCGCCTTCTCCAAGCTGAGACACAATTTTGTAATGCGATAGAGTCTTTCCGAGCACGAAAAACCTCCTTAGCGGTAGATGGCCGTATTGCGAGTGGCGGATTGTAGTATAGCCGCATCACGGAACAAATCAACCCAATAAACCGCCTGACCATATAGACGGTTTTTCCGCAAGGAATGGGTCAACAGATCGATCGATATTGCCAAGGAAATTTGCGTTAGCCCTACAACTTTCTTAGTTCTAGGTGGTGAAAGGTGAAAGGTGAAACGATATCCCTTTTTGCGCTCGCTGAAGCGGAGCAAGGCGACCGTTCGTACTTTTACGCCTGCGGAAAATATATATGAGACACGATTTTGCCTTTATAAAAAGCAATAAGAAGCTGATAAAGCTGAGATTTGACGAGGTCGTATTTATCAAGGGCTTGGGCAATTATGTCGAGATCGCTATGAGCGGTGGCGAGAAGTATGTTTATTATAGATCGCTCAAGGAACTTATCAACTCACTGCCCGAAGAATTTATGCGGATCCACAATTGCTTTCGGCACTCATCTCTTTTATTTTTAAATAGATGCGAACGGCGAGCCGGACAGTTTTGATCGTGTTGAATATTGGCGCGGCACTTTTGTTCGCTACGGTTGCTCATGGCCAAGCGAGCGTACCGAGATCGGCGCCCGGCAAGACGATCTTTCGCGATTCGGACGGCGTGCTTATCTCGAACAACGAATTTGTTGATATTCGGATGGCGAATTTTACCTATCCGGATGCGACGCTTGTAAAAGCATCTGATGACGGCACGGTCGAGTTTCGTCTGCAAAAGGTCCCGCAGGAAGGTATGCGGGCGGCGGATTTTACGGTAACGACACTCGATGGCCGCACGATCCGCTCCGCTGATCTCAAGGGCAAGGTTGTCGTACTCAATTTCTGGTTTATCGGATGCCCCGTTTGCCGGGCGATAAAGCCAAAGCTCAATGAACTGGAGACGAAGTTTGCGGGTAATGAAAATGTTATCTTCCTGGCGATAACCGCCGATCCTGCCGGTGCGGTGCGGAAATATATAGAAAAAGAGCCATTCACTTATCTCCAGGCGACGGATTCGAAAGCTGTTCTGGACGAATTTGTATTCGCGGGCTTTCCGAAAAATATCGTCGTCAGCAAAACAGGCGAGATCGTATATTGGCGCAGCACCATTCGGGCTTGGGACAAATTTGAATCAGTGATCCGCCGCGAGTTGGAGCGATGATGGACCATTACGTTTGCCCGATCTGTAATACGGCGGGCGAGCGCTCGCCCCGTTATCCGAAACAGATCTGCGTCATTTGCGGCAATCGTGCGACGGATAAGACAGGACGCCTGCTTGATTTCTCGAATGAATCAGTTTCCGGCGGTTATGTGGCGTGGTATCGCGACACGCGCGAGGCATACGAAAGCCATATCTGCTATGTCGATGGCCGCACCTGCTGGGCGGACGAGGCCCACATGGGCGGCATTGTGGTGAGTGTTTATGATGGCCCGATCGAAGGCAAATAAAAAGCCGCTGGTTTCAATCATAATGGGCAGCAAGAGCGACTGGCCGACGATGGAGCTTGCCTCACAAACGCTTGATGAATTTGGCGTTGCCCACGAGACAAAGATCGTTTCCGCTCACCGCACGCCGGATCTGCTTTTCGAATTTGCCAAATCTGCCGAAGGCCGCGGCATTGAAGTGATAATTGCCGGTGCCGGCGGAGCCGCTCATTTGCCCGGAATGTGCGCTTCGCAAACGGTACTTCCCGTGCTCGGCGTACCGGTCGAAAGCAAAGCATTAAAGGGCCTCGACTCGCTTTTATCAATCGCGCAAATGCCAGCCGGCGTCCCGGTCGCCACGCTCGCTATTGGCAAGGCCGGTGCAAAGAATGCGGCGTTACTGGCTATTTCGATTCTGGCAAATTCGCGACCCGAAATGCGAATAAAGCTGCATCGATTTCGTTCCGTTCAAACCGAAACCGTGTTAAAATCGAAATTGGGAAAATGAGATATGGAATTGCATCAAGTTCAGAAGACTGTGCTGCCGAATGGGACGATCCTTATTGAGGACTTGCCGTTTGACGTTGGGGAAAAGGTTAATGTAACCATAGTTAAATCGGAGCAAAGAAAGGCCGCAAATCGTTATCCTTTACGAGGAACGCCATATCGATACGATAACCCTTTCGGTTCCGCTGCACCCATCGAAGACTGGGAAGTTCTCAAATGATAATTCTCGATACCGATATCTGGATCTGGTACGTACAGGATGACAAAAAATTAAAACCAAATACCTTGCAGTTGATCAGCGATCATGAAACCGCGGGTCTGGGAGTGAGTGCAATTTCCCTTTGGGAAATTGCTGAGGCTGTCGAAAACGGTGGCCTGAGTTTGCCGCTGCCAGTCACGGATTGGCTGGAAGCCGCGATTTTATATCCAGGGATTGAACTTCTTCCGTTAACGCCGAAGATTGCTGCACTGTCAGCTAATCTTCCAGGTAATTTTCATAAAGATCCGGCCGATCAGATAATCGTGGCAACTTCGCTGGTACATAGCGTTTCACTTGTGACCTACGATTCGAAAATAACTTCATATCCACACATCAGGTTGCTTACGTGATGAAGGCGATCCTTCCATATTCAACCATCGGCGTGTTCGGCAGCGGCCAGCTTGGGCGAATGTTTGCTATCGAGGCACGCAAAATGGGCTATCGTGTGCATACCTTTTCGCCGGATACCGACACACCGACGGGACAGGTGGCTGATCAGGAAACCACCGCCTCGTACGACGATCTTCACGAGGTGCGGACGTTTGCACAGAGCGTCGATGTTGTGACATTTGAGTTTGAGAACGTGCCCGCGGCTACGGTCGAGGCCGCGGCGCAGTTTGTAGATGTTTTTCCAAAAGGTGAAATATTGCACACAACGCAGAACCGGCTGCGCGAAAAAACCTTTCTTTCTGAAAACGGCGTTCCGGTCACAACGTTCCGGCATATTAAGTTGACCGATGATCTTTATCATGCGACGGACGAACTCGGTTTTCCGTGTGTTCTGAAAACTGCCGGGTTCGGTTACGACGGCAAGGGGCAGGCAAAGCTTAAGGCACATCATGATATCGAGACCGCATTTGCCGCGATGAACGGTCGGGAATCGGTTCTCGAGGCATTCGTTGATTTTGAAAAAGAGGTTTCGGTTGTTTGCGCCCGCGGACAGGATGGCGCGTTTGTTCATTATGGCGTCATTGAGAACGATCACGTCAATCACATTCTGGACGTATCGTTCGCTCCCGCTATTGTGACTGAAGCCGTTCGATCACAGGCGATCGAGATCGCTCAGAGTATAGCCGAAACGCTCGATTACGTCGGCACGCTTTGCATCGAGTTTTTTCTCGCGAAGGACGGCAAGCTGCTTGTCAACGAACTTGCCCCGCGGCCGCATAATTCTGGCCACCTCACGTTCGGGCCGTGTGTCACATCGCAGTTTGAGCAGCAGGTTCGCGCTGTTTGCGGGCTTCCGCTTGGTTCGACCGAATTTCACCGCCCGGCCGCGATGGCCAATCTGCTTGGCGACATTTGGCAAAACGGCGAGCCGAATTGGGCCGCCGCTTTGGCCGATCCGTCGATAAAACTGCACCTCTACGGCAAGGCCGAGGCGAAACCCGGCCGCAAAATGGGCCATCTGACCGCCATCGCGGAAACCGTTGAAAGCGCCGTTGATAAGGTACGGAGCGCAAGGCAGAAACTGAACGATCAGGGTAACGGCGCGGGACGGCAAACTTAAGTTTGCCGGACATGTTAGAATTCCAAAAATGGCTGAAAGTATTGCATTTTCTAAAGCGGCTAGCCGCGAACAGATCTACGCGGAGATCACCCCGCAGATCGATGCGCTTATTGCCGGCGAGTCCGATCTGATCGCAAATCTTGCGAACGTCGCTGCCGTATTGGAGGAAGCCTTCAGCTTTTTCTGGGTCGGATTTTACCTAAAAAAGGGCGATCAACTCGTGCTTGGGCCGTTTCAGGGGCCGCTCGCCTGTACGCGGATAAACTTTGACGAGGGTGTTTGTGGGCACGCGTATTCATCACTCAAAACCGTTGTTGTGCCGAACGTGGATGAATTCCCAGGCCATATCGCGTGCAGTTCGGCATCGAAGTCGGAGATCGTAGTGCCGATGTTCGATACGGCCGGAAAAGCGGCCGGTGTGCTGGACGTGGACAGTGACCGGCTTGATGATTTTTCTGAAACGGACCGACTCGGCCTTGAGCGGATCGTTCATCTGTTAAAGGGCCACCTCACCGCCTAGCCCCGCTGCTTAACTAGCTCCGACAGACTGCATAAAGTAAAATAAAAGTTCCGGGGCTATGCCGCGGGAGTCCGTTTTACTATGCCGCATTTAGAATATCCATTTTGGGTCTGGGCAACATTTTTCGCTGTGGTTCTGATCGCGCTTTTTGTCGATATCGGCATTGTCAATCGAAAGTCGCATGCACCCAGCCGCAAGGAGACACTTGTCTGGAGCGTGGTCTGGGTATCACTCGCTCTTGCATTTGGCGGATTCATTTACAGCCAGTTTGGCGGGCTGAAATCGAAAGAATTTCTTACGGGTTATTTGATCGAGATGTCGTTGTCGATCGATAATCTTTTTGTTTTTCTGCTTATCTTCGGCTATTTCAAGGTACCCAAAAAATATCAGCATCGCGTACTATTCTGGGGCATTTTCATGGCCCTCGTCATGCGAATGGTGATGATCTTTGCAGGCGTTGAGCTTGTCAATCAGTTTCATTGGACGCTTTACGTCGCCGGTGCCTTTCTCATTTATACCGGGTTCAAGATGTTTGGCGAGGATGAGGCATTCGAACCGGAAGAAAGCGCCGTTGTGAATCTGACCACACGCTTCATCCGGATATCGAAGCATTATGAAGGCGACAAATTTTTTACGCGCGACCAGGCCGGCAGGCATGCAGGCACCCTGCTTTTACTGGTTCTTATCGTTATAAATCTGGCCGATCTGGTATTTGCGGTCGATTCGATCCCCGCGATCCTGGGCATTTCCACTGACACGTTCATCGTTTACACGTCCAACATCTTTGCTATTTTGGGTTTAAGGACCTTTTTCTTTCTGCTGGCCGAATTGGCCGACCGGTTTCATTTCCTTAAATTCGGCCTGGCGTTCATATTGACCTTCATCGGCGTAAAAATGCTCTTGCCTCTAGCGGCTGAAGGGCTGATAATAGTAATTGGCCACGATGGTTCCCTCCTTTCCAACATTTTGGAACGGTATCAGAATCATGAGTTCGAGCAGCTTTTCATTAATATATCGCTCGGCGTGGTCACGGTTTCGATCATTGTTTCGGTGGTCCTTTCCCTTCTGATAGCACCCAAAAGCCAGGAAAACGTCGAAGCGGTCAGCGAATAGCGTCGTTCCAATCGTTCGCCTGGGTTTCTGATGGAACAGAAATACAAGAAGTTTTACGTCGAGTGGTGGAAAATACAGCGAAGCACCGTTGTCGGGCTGATCGTGTTTATTGTTGTGTCAGCGGCGGTCGCGTTCGGCGGCTGGTGGGCGATCAAACATAACTGGTTCGTTGCGCAGGAGCTAAGTGACATACCGCCGAACGCCGCGCGGATCATCTCTTTCGAAGGCGATGTCCGCATCACCCGCGCGGCAACCCGTGAAACTATCATCGTTACCAAAGAAACCTGGGTGGCCGCGGGCGATACCATTCAAACGCAAGCGGACGGACGTGCGATCATTCAGATGATCGATAACTCGGCCTACACGCTCGGCCCGAACAGCAGCGTCGTCGTCCGCGACAACTCGTCGATCTTTGGCGGCAACAACGTTCGTGTTTCGCTCGATGACGGACAACTGAGAGTTCGAACGGAAGACCAGCCTGATAATGCAAAAAATGTCGTCGAGATGCAGGATTCGGAGACGCAATTGAACCCGCAAACCGACGCCAGCTTTAACGCCGATGCATCAACCGGCGGCGGCGAGATCCGCATCAGCCGCGGGAGTGTCGAAACCAGCGTCGGCGGGACCAAGACAACGATCACTGAAAATCAGTTCGCGGCCGTAAACGATGGGAAGATAGCAAATCGTGAAACTCTGCTGCCGCCGCCGCGGTTGGTGTCGCCCGCGAATATGGCCCAGGTTGCCGATCCGTCAGGTTCCGGCGCCAGCATTGGCCTAGCATGGCAAAACGAGAGCGGGACGCCGCTCGCCGCATATTATCTCCAGGTGGCACGTTCCTCATATTTCGCTGCCGACTCGATATTTGTTGACCGCAACGCCCTAAATTCCGGCGAATTCCGCGTTGGCGGCCTTTCGCCGGGCACATATTACTGGCGCGTCAAATCAACTGCCCGTTCCGGCCAGGTCAGCGAATGGAGCGAACCGTTCAAATTCAACGTAGTAAAACGCGAGGCAAGCCGGAGTATTGAAGTAGCGGGCTGGAACGTAGAGAACGTTGGCGGTAATGTATATATTATCAGCGGACGAACGCTGCCCGGCTTGCTGGTCAAGTCGCAGGGCAATCAGGTCTATGCAACCGCGGACGGAACGTTCAGGCTGCAGATATCATCGCAATTGTCCGAAGCGGCCGTTGAGTTCAATGATGACCGGGGCAATCGGGCCGGGTTCGTATTATCGCTGAGGAACGCACGAGTGCTGCGTAAATATTAGCGGGAGAGCGAGAATTTGTCGGCCGGTCACGATCATTCAAATAGCACACGATCAAGCGGAAGCGTGCGGCGGTTAAAGATCGCGCTTGCATTGACCTTTTTGTACATGATCGCCGAAGCAGTCGGCGGTTGGTTTGCAAATTCGCTGGCCCTGATCGCGGACGCGGGCCACATGCTGACCGACGTGGCGGCAATGCTCCTGACGCTGTTCGCCTTCTGGTTTGCCGCCCGCCCCGCTACTTCGCAAAAGACTTACGGTTACTACCGGATCGAGATCCTTGCGGCCTTCGTCAATGGCGCTGTCCTCGTTGTCCTGTCGATCTGGGTGGTTTACGAGGCCATTCAGCGATGGCGGTCACCGGCGGACATCAAGGGCGTTGAGATGCTGGTCATTGCGACCGGCGGCCTTGTTGTAAACATAATTTCGGCCTGGCTGCTGCATTCCGGCGATAAGCACGACCTGAATATGCGCGGCGCGTTTCTGCATGTGGTCGGCGATCTTTTGGGTTCGGTCGCAGCGATCGCGGCCGGTGTTCTGATACTTTCCTTCGGCTGGTTGTGGGCCGACGCGGCCGGCAGCATCCTTATCAGTGTCATCATCATTATTGGCGCCTGGCGGCTAATTTTGGATTCGGTCAACGTTTTGCTTGAGGGGACACCGTCGCATATAAGCATGACGGCCGTTGAGAATCTGCTTCTTGATGCGGACGGCGTTACGGGTATTCACGATCTGCACGTGTGGACCATCTCCTCGGGCCTCTATGCTCTTTCGGTCCATATCAGCCACAATGATGCGGTCCTTCACTCCGACCTGCTCCAAACGGTCCGCAACCGGCTCCACGACCGTTTCGGGATCGACCATCTGACAATTCAGATGGAAGGGACAAGCCAGGAAAATGAGGCCGTTTTCACCTGCGAGACCGGGTCGAATTGCTTCGAGCCTCCGGCCCGGTCTAAGTTCGCGAATGGTTAATACGAATGGCAAGCATCGAACTAAAGTACGGCCGCTCACAATATTATTTTGAGTTCGAGGCAGGCAGATTCGACATCCTGGAACCTCAGGCCGATGTCCGGCCGTTGAGAGATCTTGAGATCAACGAGCGGCTCAATAGCCCGATCGGTACCGCGGCGATCGAAGATATCGTCCAGCCGGGCGAGAAGGTCCTTATCGTGGTGCCGGACGCAACCCGCCAAATTGCCTGC
This sequence comes from Acidobacteriota bacterium, assembly GCA_963169175.1. GTDB lineage: Bacteria > Acidobacteriota > Blastocatellia > Pyrinomonadales > Pyrinomonadaceae > OLB17. Next base: position 35,272 of record CAUJFK010000368.1, read on the forward strand.
GGCCAGGTCATCAACCTTCTTGTGCGCCGTCTGATCGCCAACGGAACGGAACCGTTCACAATTAGCACCATCTTCGCCACCGGCATCCACAGGGCTGTTACTGAGGCCGAGAAGAGCGATATCCTTACGCCGTTCGTCGCCCAACGAATAAAGGCCCTCGATCACAGGCCGCGCGATATTGCGCGAATAACGCGGCTTGGTGAGACCTCGGCCGGAATTCCTGTCGAACTGAACAGCGCGCTGGTCGAGCACGATCACGTGATCCTCATCGGCGGGATCGGATTTCACTATTTCGCTGGGTTTACCGGCGGGCGAAAGCTGATCTGCCCGGGGCTGGCATCATCGAAGACGATATCGGCTACGCACAAACTCGCGTTTGACTGCGACCGGCTCGACCGGCGTGCGGGTGTAGCCACGGCCCAGCTTGACGGCAATCCAGTTCACGAAGCGTTTGTCGAGGCCGCATCGAAAACGAATATCTCGTTCTGCATCAGCACTATCGTGAACGACGGAGGTTTATTGACCGGCCTTTTTTGCGGTGATCTTATTGGATCTCACAGGCAGGCATGCGATGCCTATTCGATCGGGCACACGATCGATCTTGCGGAAAAGCGGGACCTTGTGATAGCAAGCTGCGGCGGCTTTCCATACGATATCGATCTCATTCAGGCGCACAAGACGATCCATGCCGCCTCGCACGCCTGCCGCGAAGGTGGAACGATGGTCATTCTTGCCGAATGCGACGATGGCCCTGGACGCGCGGACTTTCTAAATTGGTTCGAAGCGAATGATAGTCAGGATCTGGCCCGTATGCTTTGCGAAAAATACCAGGTCAACGGCCAAACGGCCTGGAGCCTTCTAAATATAGCGGAACGATTCGATGTCAGGCTCGTCACTGCCCTTAATACTCAGAAGATCGAAACTACGCGTATGAGGCGGTACGAAAGCCTTGCGGCCGCCCTCGTCGGCATCGAGGACCGCCGGGGATACATCCTGCCGTACGGAGCACGGAGCAGAATCGTCAATTCATAGATTGCCTTGAAATGTCGGAGCTATGATCGACCCTACCGCATCCGGCGTCACTTTTTCTTTACATTAAAGGTCCTTGCTATCGAGTCGGTCTGATTGCGTATGGACTTAAGCCTGTCTCGAAAGCCCGTAAAGCGGAGAACGTAAACCGTTGAGTCATTTGATCTTAGAAAATAGTACCGGCCTCCCATCGGCCGGCCGGCGCGGACGAATTCAAAATTGAAGACCGCACCTTTCAGAAAGCCGCCGAACTGTTCCTCTTTGCCGGCGACGTACCCGGGCTGAAACTGCAGCTTCTGTTCCTCTTCCCTGATCAGATCGGAAACAATTGCCCTCGGAGGCAGGGCAAGCCGGCGCACTTCAAGATGGCCATCCGTCCTGTCGCCAAAGACATACTCGACATTCGGCGTCGTCGCGGAGGGCTTAACGGTCATTTTCCACCGCTCGTCCGGGAGTTCAAATCCATATTCGACGTCCGAACTGGTAAAACTGGATCCCTGGGCCGCGGCCGGTACCGCGAACACAAGCGCGGCCAATAGAGCGAAAAAGATCGAATTTCGGTGTTTCATCATTCTATGCCGTAAATCGGCCCCACGGAATATTATCGCAAAAATGACGGCTTGACTGTTAGTTCGATGCCCCGAAAACATTATATGTTGTACGTTTTGGGGTGGGCGCGCGGCCGATGCGGGCGAATTTTTTCGCCTAATCGCCTGCCGGGTGCGTCTAACCAACTAGCAACGCGATCAAGCCGATCGCAAACCATCGACGCAGGTTATAAAGTAATGAAAAGATCAATTACATTTTTTAAGCAAGCATGTACAGCGACCATTTTGGTCGCTTTTTGCGCACCGCTCTTCACGATCAAGGCCGGCCCGGCCGCGGATAAAAAGCTGACCGAGGAGCAAAAGATCCTCCACGTCCTGAACCGGCTCGGCTTTGGTGCCCGGCCGGGCGATGTAGAAAAGGTTAAGGCGATGGGCTTGCAGAAGTACATCGACCAGCAACTGGACCCTTCATCGATCGCCGATACTGTTGCCGAAAAAAAGGTCGATAGCCTTGAGATCTTCAAGATGTCAACGGATGAAGTTTTCGCCAAGTATCCAAATCCCGGTGCTCTGCTCAGGCAGTTGGAAGGCAACATGCCCGCGCAGAACGCCGAAGAAATGACCGATAAGCAGCGGCAGGATCGCCAGCAAAAGCTCCGCTCATATTACCAGAAGTATGATCTGCGGCCGGCCGGCCAGCTTCAGCCGCAGATAATCGCAAATCGAGTGCTGCGGGACGTATATTCCGAGCGCCAGCTTCAGGAAGTTATGGTTGATTTCTGGCAAAACCATTTTAACGTCTT
>CAUJFK010000369.1 GCA_963169175.1 Acidobacteriota bacterium
CATCGCGGTCCTGATGCCGGCGTTCCAGCCGGTTTCAATATCAAGCTTTTTATCGCCGATAAACCATGATCGCTGCATATCGATCGTGAATTTCGCGGCGGCATCGTCCAGCATTCCTAAATTCGGCTTTCGGCAGCGGCATCCTTCACCCGGCAGATGCGGACAGTGAAGAAAAGCATCGATCGCACCACCGAGCTGCCGTTGTATCTCGTCATGGACGGACCGCATGTCGGCATCCGTATAGATGCCGCGGCCAATGCCTGACTGATTCGTCACGACGATGATCCAGAAGCCGCGTTCCTTAAGCGCCTGGATCGCCTCCGCCGTAAATGGAAAAAGCCGCAGATCGGCAACCCGTGACAAATAGTTCACTTCTTCAACAAGCGTTCCATCACGGTCGATAAAGGCAGCAGGCCTCGGTGTTTGATGAACCGTCATTCCTTTTCTCCGCGAGTGAGCAGATCGCGGCAAACCTCCAATACGTGTTCTACGGTAACACCGGTCATGCACCGGTGATCGATCGGGCATTCGCGGAGCATGCATGGCGAACATTCAACATTATTGCGAATAACGACAGCTTCATCGGAAAACGGACGCGTCGTAACGGGATCGGTCGGCCCGAATATGACCGCGGTCCTCGTGCCGACAGCCGGTGCGACGTGGGCCAGCCCCATGTCGTTGGAGACCAGGAGGTCCGCAACGCTAAGTACGGCCGCCGCCTCGGCAACGCCCGTCTGTCCCGTTAGGTCGATCGGCTTCACTTTCGATCGTTCGATCACGTCCCTTGAAACATCGGTTTCCGATGGGGCACCGACCAATATTGTCTGTGCTCCGGCCTCGATCTGAAGTCGGTCGTTCAACGCGGCGAATTTATCAACGCCCCAGCGTTTTGCCATCGAATTCGTCGAACCGGCACCGATCGCGACAAGCCTCCGGGCAAGGTCGGCCCCGGCATTGCTTAGCATTCGGCGGGCGGCATCGCGGCGTTCTTCGGAAACGGCCAGCGAAATATCCGGTTCATATTCTGTAATTCCGGACGAACCCGCATATCTACGTTCGACTTCGGCTATTAGATTAAGGTAATAGAAAACCTCATGCCGCTTGTTTTTCCATTCAGGAACCGGTATCGGGTCGGTCAGCAGCAGCCCGCGAAGGTCTTTGTTATACCCGATCCTTCGCGGGATCCTCGCAAGTTTGCTTGTGAGGGCGGAGCCAAACGAGTTAGGCAGCAATATGGCAAGGTCAAAGGTTTCATCACCAAGCAGGTCCGCCTGTGCGACGGCCTGCTTGATCTTCGACCGCCGTTTCTCAAATGGAAGAACGCGATCTATAAAATTCGCATCTTCAAACAGCCCTTCGACAGTTTCCTTTGTGTGCAGGACGATCTCGGCATCAGGAAAGATCAGTGAAAGTGCCCTAAGGGCGGGCACCGACATGACGGCGTCGCCGATCCAGTTCGTTCCACGCACTACTATTTTGTTGATCGGAATCTGCCCCGCCATTGTGCTCTGTGGACTACCATGCAGAAGCCCGCGCGTCAGCAAGGGCGTAATGCTCACGTTGAACTTTTCACCTTGCTCGCGCGCAGGCTTCTGCAGGCAATGGTAACTCAAGCCACGTGTTTTACGCGTTCAGGCTGCCTCCAAACAGCGTGCCCAGGCCGCTTTCAAGCCCGATCTTTGGCAGCCAGCCGAGTTCGCGGTCTATCATCGAAAGATCAGAAACATAATTGAACGGCACCGGATCATCCAGTGGATGTTCGGTATCGACGACTGCCTGCAGCCCCGAGACATCTTCCATCGTTGCGATCAGTTCGGTCAGTGTGAGAGCATTTTCCGCACCGCCGCCAAGGTTGTACGTGCCGTGCCTGATAGCCGAATCCGCAAATGCCGTGCATGCCTCGGCAAGGTCATTCACATGCAGAAGGTCACGCCGCGGCCGTCCGCGGCCCGGAAGGCGAATGCATTCGCCAAGATTGACCATATTTGCGTAATGGCCCACAAAGTTTGGCTGATTTCCATCGCTCGGCGGTGCGTAAACTGTTGACATGCGGAATATGCAGGCCCGAAATTTGTTTTGGTGGGCATAAAATTCAACATATCGCTCGGCGATGAGCTTTGACCATTCCAGGGCAGACTGGCCGCTGTACAGCGTTTGGCAGCCTTCCGGCACTTGTGAAAAGTTATCGGCAAACCGGCCGTAAACGTCTTTGGTCGAAGCAAATATGAAAACGGCATCTTTCCGAACGTGTTTTAGCACGTTTATCGTGCCTTCAACATTGGTCAGAAAAACATCGTCCGCGGCGGACGGATCTTTGTCCAGCCGCGCGGCGAGGTGAATGACCATGTCATATTCGGCCGCCTTTTGAACGTCGTCGTTGTTCACGATATCCGATCCCGCCCGTCGAGAGAGGTCGTCGGCACCGAAATGGCTCTTGATGTGGGTCCCGAGGTATCCGCTGCCCCCGGTTACGAGTATCCGCATACGTTGAATTAGATGGACACAGGGCCTCGAAACTCGTTAAAATTCTACAAGGCAACCGCCAAAAAGAAAAACCTCTCTAAACCTTCACGCCTCGGGCAAAATGCGGGACCAGCAAAATATGAAAAGCGGGCGATCAAAGCTGCCGCCGAAAGGCTGGGTAAAGGCAAAGCGTGTATCCGCGTATCAGGCCCCGCCGCGGTCGCGATTTAGGCGGATGCTTCGCCTGGTATTTAATGGGTGGACGATCTCGCTTGGCTTGCTGCTCCTGCTTGGCACATTTCTCACACTTGGTTACTACTGGTTCGAATTTTCCGACCGCATCGACCGCAAGCTATTGAGCGGGGAAGTGTTTACGCCGTTTGCGGGCATCTATTCCGCGCCAAAGACCTTGCGTGTGGGCGAGGCCATCGCGCGCAACGAGTTGATCGACTATCTCAAATCGGCCGGTTATATCGATAAGAACATCAAGGCGGACCTTGCGCGCAGCAGATTTGCGGTGGACGACAAAGGCCTGGTTGAGATCGATCCCGGGATAACCGGCGTGATCGACGGCACGAAGATCTACCCATCGCTGCAGGTTTCCTTTGCAAAGGACGGCAAGTCCGTCTCGCGGATCACAAACAAAGGCTCGAATTCTGACTTGCAAACCGCACAGCTTGAGCCAAAACAGCTTAGCACTATCGCGGCCGAAGGTGATGGACGGCGAAAGACCGTAACTTTTGATGATCTGCCGAATCACCTTGTAAAAGCGATCACCGTTACCGAAGACCGGGCGTTCTTTGACCACTACGGCGTAAATTTTCGCGGGATCGCACGTGCCCTCTGGCGGCGGTACGAAGGCGACGAGAATACGCCGCTTTCCAATCAGGGCGGCTCCTCGATAACACAGCAGCTCATCAAAAACCTTCTGCTTAACAACGATCCGACATTAGAACGCAAGATCAGGGAAGCGTATATGTCGGTCATTCTGGAAACGCGCCTGACCAAAAAAGAGATCTTTACGCTTTACGCTAACCAGATATATCTCGGACAGCAGAACGGCGTTTCTATCTATGGCGTCGGCGAAGCGGCGAATGCATACTTCGGCAAAGATGTTTCGCAGTTGAGCCTGGCGGAAGCGGCATTTCTTGCCGGTATCATCCGCAGCCCGAACCGCTACAACCCGTTCAAGAATCCCGATCGCGTCCGTGAACGCCGTAATCAGGTGCTTGAATCGATGGTTGAGGCGGGCGAGATCGACCGCGGCTTATTCGAGCAGGCGGCCGAAACACAGTTGACGCTAAAGCAGGCAACGCCCGTAAAAGACCTGCTCGGAATGCCCTATTTTTCGCAGTATGTCATCGATGAACTGCCAAATGTGATCAGCGACCCTGAGGCACTTCAGCATCTTCGTGTTTACACCTCGATAGACCCTGACCTGCAAAAGCTTGCGTATCAAACAGTTGCCGCACGGCTTGAGAAACTGGACAAGCATTTTCCAAAAAAGCCAAAGGGAAATCTGAACGCTGCACTTGTTGCCATGCGTCCGAAAACCGGTGAGATCGTTGCGATGGTCGGCGGCCGCAATTATTACGAGAACCAGTTTAACCGGGCAACAATGGCGATGCGGCAGCCTGGTTCTGTATTTAAACCGTTCGTTTATGCTACGGCATTGAATTCCGCATACGACACGGCGTCGCGTGTATTTACCGCAGCGACCGTCGTGAAAGACGAAAAGAAAACTTTTACCTTTGGCAACGATTCTTATGCTCCGAACAATTACGGCGACACCTTTTCAGACAAAGAGGTCACGCTTCGTGATGCGGTGGTAAAGAGCAAA
>CAUJFK010000370.1 GCA_963169175.1 Acidobacteriota bacterium
GCCGATCAACGCTCCCTTGCCGCCGCCGATCGCACCGCCCAGAATTGCCCCGCCTGCACCACCGCCGCCGATGAAAATGACCTTGCGATGCTTCATCTTGTCGCCGCTGGCAGTGCCTTCCGAATCGCTTTTCGCATCATCGCTCACCAGTTCGGTCAACGATCCGTTGATCGCACGTTTCGAGCCGTTCGGCAAAACGACCTGCACAAAGCTCATATCCAATGTGCCTGGCTTACCGCCTTTTTTGGCGGGCGTTACCGCATCAACGCGGCCAATTATCTCACTTCCCTCCGGGATCACGACCGCTCCGCCGCTTGCATAGACCGGCTCTCTGACAACGACGGTGAACCGGTCACCGGCCTTTGCGGTTTTTGAGCTGATCGAATCTTCTATCCGCACCCGAATGCGTTTGCCCACGGGAACCGTGTACAGTGTGGTCTTGACGACCGGCCGCTTGACCACCGTCGTCTTCTTTCTGATGACCGGCCGCTTTTTGACCTGGGCCGAAAGGTCTATAGCTCCTGACATGGCCAGGACTGCGGCGAATACCGCTGCCGTGAAGAATTTTACCCATTTGTTCATTGCTCGATCCTCCTGATAATACGAACGCAATTATTCGAAAATCAAGGCCTTGCCAACCCGCGATCTTCGACGATGGGGTGAACCGCAAGGTTGTCCTTTTTTTCCGCGTTCTTACAACAATTATAGCCGTTCGACACGCCCTCCGCCACCGTTCCGGCACACCGGCACAGAATAACGGGATCCGGTAAAGAGATCCTGTCGGGAATTTCTGTGCCTTGATCTCGCTCATTTTGTGTGCCGGTTTTGGGCTTCGCCGGCACGAAACGCATGAATCAAGAAACGAAACCCACGAAACAAGGGGCATCCGCAGGGTTCAAACCATTTTGAACAAAGACAGTTTTCGAACCGAAAGTTTTTTTGAAACTAGAAACTATTTGGGTGTATAGTGTAAGCGTTACAGACAATTCATTTCTAGTTCCTTAGGTCTCGCCCCCGGCCCAAAACTCCGGGGGCATGGTCTTCCGGGTCGGTGTTTAACAGGTTTGTCACCTGAGAGTTTATGCGGCTTTTTCGGAGAACAACTCTTCTTTTTGGCCTTAATCTTCTTGACGCCCTTTTGACCCTCGTTTGGGTCCGCAATGGCATTGCGACCGAGGGGAATCAGCTAATGGCAAAACTGCTTGAGATCGGCGACCTTTGGTTCCTCGGGGCCAAGATCGCGATCGGGGCAATTGCAGTTGCCGTCCTGCTAAAATGGGGCACTTCGAAAATTGCGGAATACGGCCTTGCCGTTGCACTAGCGGTATATATCGGACTGATGGGCATCCACATTTTTACCGGCCTTGCTGCCTTTGGCCTTATTTCAGCGACAACCATTGACCAGGTAAATCATCTGTCTGAACTTGCCTTTGCCGCCATTATCTAACATCCGTACATCGTACCCACCGCTGCCTTTGTTCATATCTGAACAAACAGCGGTGTTTTTGCGTAATGAATTTGCACAACGAATTTTTCGATCAACAGCATCCAACCTGCTGCGAAGAATTTTTTTAGAGGGACCGATATCATGAATAGCAGACCAGTTTATCAGCTCACCGCCCGACAGGTGATCCTACTTGGCATTACAACCGCCTTGATCGCTATCGGGGCCACCGCCCTTATTTACACGCTGTCCAGCTACTGGCGGCAGATCGACAATTCAGCATTTTCGTCGGCCGAAGCGGCCCCGCCCGGAATATCAGATCCGTCATCGGTTTCCGATGAGCAAAACAGCATCGAGGTTTACAAAGCGCTTTCGCCGGGCGTGGCATTTATCACCACGACGTCTTATCAACAGGATTTCTGGGGCGGTGTTCAGGAGGGAAAAGGGACTGGGTCGGGCTCGGTGATCGATACTGAAGGACATATTCTCACCAATTACCACGTCATCGAGGGAGCCCAGAAACTGACCGTTAAATTTGGCGGCGACAAGCTTTACCCGGCCACATTGGTAGGCGGCGACCCCGATACAGACCTGGCCGTGATAAAGATCACGCCGCCCGCTGAAGGGCTGACTGTCGTTGGCCTCGGTGATTCCGACAAACTCAACGTTGGCCAGAAAGTCCTGGCGATCGGCAATCCGTTCGGGCTTGACCGGACCCTTACGACCGGAGTGATTTCGGGCCTCCAGCGACCCATTCAGGCTCGCAACGGGCGTCCGATAGATTCGGCTATACAAACGGACGCCTCGATCAACCCGGGCAATTCCGGCGGGCCGCTTCTTGATAAATTTGGGAAAATGATCGGTATCAACTCGCAGATCCTTTCACCGGCCGGCGGATCGGTCGGCGTGGGCTTTGCGGTGCCGGTCAACACGGCAAAGCGTATCGTTCCGCAGCTAATACAGTACGGTATGGTACGGCGGCCGAATCTAGGTGCTTCCATGCTGAGCGTTGAGGAGCTCCTGGCACGCGGTTACCGGTTGCCGGTCAATAAGGGCCTGCTGATCTACGGCCTTGTTCCCGGCGGTTCCGCCGAGCGGGCCGGCCTTCGCGGCCTGACACAGAAAGGCACGATAGGCGATATCATCCTTTCGATCGACGGCCAACCGACCAATAACATGGATGATCTTTTTAGGCTGCTGGACAAAAAGCAGATTGGCGACACGGTGCAGGTCGAGATCTATCGGGAAGGAAAAACGGTGGCCTTGCCGTTAAAACTGTTGCCGTCGGCCACTTCGGGGCGTCGCTCGGTTGAGTAGTTTCGCTAGTGTAACGATTGCTAAGTTCATATAGTAAGTGGTTCGCCTGTATAAGTCCACTTAAAGGGTTTGGCTCTTTTGTTGTTATAAGTTTTTACATATTGCATGAGTTGGGCGACGAGTTCTTTTTTTGATTTCCAGATACC
>CAUJFK010000371.1 GCA_963169175.1 Acidobacteriota bacterium
CGGCTCGTTTCTCAGGCCGCAGATCTCACGCGTGAGTTCGGACGGATAAGTCTCGCTGCCGGCGATATCACCTGACGGAAAATACCTCGCCTATGTTAACGGCGACGCCGGCAATCAGAGCCTGGTTGTCAGGCAGATATCGAACGACAGCCTGCTCACGGTCGTGCCGGCGACGAACCTTAATTTTTCGGCCGTCACATTTTCACCGAACGGCGATTGGATCTATTACAGCCAAACGCGGAGCGACCTTTTCGTAAACACGCTTTACCAGGTGCCGACACTTGGCGGCCAACCAAAAAAGCTGATCGAAGATGTGGACAGCGCCGTCACATTCTCGCCTGATGGAAAGCGATTTGCATTTATGCGGCACACGCCGACCGGCAGCGAGGACTTTATTTTTACGGTGGACGCGGCGACGCTGGAAATGGAAGAGGTCATCGGATCAAAACGTGCCGGATTCGACTTTTTTGCACCCAAACCCGCATGGTCGCCTGACGGGAAGCGGATACTTACGGCCGCCGGAAAACGTGAAGGTGGTTTCGTCAGCAGCATGACGGTCGGCGAGATCGATCTTGACCGCAAGACCTTTAATGCCCTTGACACCGGCAAGTTTTACACCGTCAGCAATTTCGCATGGTTTGCTGATGGCTCCGGCTTTCTTTGTGCCGGGCGGGAATCGCAGACGGCGCCGGTCCAGGTTTGGCGAACAGCATATCCTGCGATCGAGTTCCATCAGGTGACGAACGATTTTAACGATTATGCCGAGGTTGGCCTTTCGACCGACGGCAAGACCATCGTGACGATCAAGGGCGAGACCAATGCATCTCTGTGGCGGTTCTTGCCCGGGAACAAGGAAGCTCTGGAGTTGACCAGCGAGGGGCGAAGCATGTTTGGTGCCGCCGGCATTACTCAGGCAATAAATGGAACGGTATTCTTTACAAGCAAGCAGGGTAAGGAATTTCAGCTTTTAAGAACTGACCGTGACGGTAAAAACACAGCTGATCTTCTAAAGGAAGCTGGTTCTTCGGTCGTTCCGGCTGTCAGCCCGGACGGCAAGTATCTTGTTTTTGTCAGGCAGCGGGCTCGATCATCCAGGATCTGGCGCATCAATGCCGACGGAACGGATCCCGTTCAGTTGACTGAAGAGAATTCATCATTCTTTGATTTCAGCCCGCAGATCACGCCTGACGGCAAACTGATCATATTCCAGCGGCAGAAAGCCGCTGAGGACCGTTCCGTCTTTATGACGATGCCGATCGAAGGTGGTACGGCCGAGATGCTGTATGAGCGTGACGGCGGAAGCGTGTTCAATCCGCGTATATCGCCTGACGGCAAGCGGATCGCGTTCGGAGCCTATGACGTCAAGGCATTTCAGAAACGCCTGTTTGTCGCTTCATTGGCAGGTAACAAGTTTGGCAAGATCGAAAACGATATGGAATATAATCTGGTGAACCAGTTTGCCTGGTCGCCGGACGGGAAGGATCTGACCGTTCTGACCACGCGGGACGGCACGCCGAACGTTTACCGCCAACCGCTTGACGGTTCAGCAGCCGTACCGATAACGAATTTCCGGTCAGGCCGCATATTCAATTTCAGTTGGTCGGCTGATGGCCGCGAACTGCTGCTTTCGCGCGGCAACACGGTCAACGACCTTCTGCTTATCCGCGATGCCGGCCGAACCGGCGACAACGCCTCGGTCGTCGCCATGCCACGCCGTCAGCGTTCATTTGTTGAACGGCTGACCGGCATTTTTACGCAGATCAGCCGGTAAAGCTCAGCCTCAGGAAGCGGCTGCCTGAGCCTCATCCACCTCGATGATCTCAAAGCTGGAGGTGATCTCTGCGGTCGGCCTGACCGTGGCAGCGACGGAACAATACGTTTCGTCCGACAGTCTGATAGCATCGGCAACCGCTTTCTCCGAAATATTCCGCCCCGTTACAACGTGCTTTACGTCGAACGCGATAAAGGCACGCGGATATTCCTCGCGCCGATGGCCGGTTATCTCAACCTGATAATCGGTCACATTCTGCCGTTTTTTCGCTAAGATCGACTGAACATCGAACGCGGTGCAGCCCGCGACGGCAACAAGAAGATTCTCAAGCGGCGTCGAGGTAGAACGCCGCTCGCCGTTTGCGTCCATAAGCTGGGCATGGCCGCTTGGCGGTATGCCGATAAATAGATCATCGCCAGCGTATCTGACGGTAGCTTTGTATACATCGTTTGCCATACTTCTAAACTCCTTCCAATATCAGGCGGTTGCCGAAAGGGTCCGGCCTCCGGCCGCAGGTGTATGCGAATCGTGAAGTTCGTTCACTTCTTCATTATTGTAGCGTTTCGCCTTGTTGTTCGCTGTGATCAGGGCTACTGAAACAATCACGACACCGGCACCGGCGAACATCAAGCCGGTCAGAGATTCGCCCGCGAGCGCCCATCCGAGAAAAACAGCGATGGCCGGGTTTACGTAAGCATATGTCGAAACCGTTGCAGGCGAAGCATTTTTTAGCAGCCAACTAAAGGCCGTGAACGCGACGACCGCTCCGAACACGGTCAGGTACCCAAGGGCCAATGCCGAGGTCGTCGAAACGGCGGACGGGTCGAAAGTTGACCACTCGCCCGAAACCGTACCGGCAACAAGCAGGACCGCACCGCCCGCAAGCATCTGCATTCCGGCCGACTGGGCCGCAGACCTGACCGCAACACTGCGGGTGCCGTATAATGATCCCGCTGCCCACGAGAGAGTTGCGATTAGTGTGGCAATGATGCCGAACAACTGTCCGCCCGTACCCGTGGCCTCTTCAGTATTGTGCCCAAATATCAGCAGCGAGACACCGACAAAGCCTACAGCCAGCCCGAGGATGACCTTGTTACTCGGCCGGCCGCTGCCCATAAATAGCCAACTGAGCAGAACTATCCAGAACGGAGTGCTCGCGATAAGCAGGGCGGCCAGGCTGGATGAGATGTAATGTTCCGCCAGCACAACCGCTCCATTGCCGATGGCAAGCAGCAGCGTGCCAAGGATCAGGCTTGCCCTCCAGTGGACGAATTTCGGTTTTTCATAACCCGTCGTAAAGCGTGACCATGCGTATAGTATCCCGCCCGCCGCGGTGAACCTGACGCCGGCCATAAGAAATGTCGGCAGCGTTTCAATAGCGTATTTTATTGCGAGATATGTCGAACCCCAAATAAGATACACCGCTGCAAAGGCCGCGATCAGCAATGCCAGTTTTCGCTTGTTCGTCAATGTATTCGTCACGTGCATGTTCGTTCACGACCCCGGCGGACCTCATTTTCCCTTTGCCTTGTGTCTGGCCGATTCCGTTTCAATATGATCAAGCGGCAGCGAGCTTGTTTCCTTGAACGTCTGGAGCACCACCGTCGTTCGGGTGTCGACCACCTTTGGGATAAGCTTGATCTTTTCCCGCAGAAGCCGCCCAAGCTCCTCGGTATCGCGGGTGCGGACCTTTATCAGACAGCAGTCCTCGCCGGCGACATCGTGTACCTCTAGCACCTCGGGCATCTCCGCGAGAGCTTCCTCAACACCTCCGCCGCATTCGCTAGTGCGGACCGAGACGAAAACCGTTAGCCCAAGCCCTATCTGCCGCGGGTCCAACCGCGCCGCATAATTCTTTATGACACCCTTATCCTCAAGCTTTCTGATCCGCTCCAATACCGCCGACGGCGCCAGGTTGACCTGCCGTGCTATTTCCGCATTCGATTCACGGCCGTTGCCCTGAATGATTGCCAGAATGTCTTTATCAATATCGTCTATCATTCGTATATACTCCCCATTGAGAGAATAATCATCGGCGAATCGCTTGTCAAGCAAAATATTCTTCGTATTATGATTCACCAGATATGGGCTGGATTGCCCGGCTTAGCCACGTTCGGTGATTTTCTTCATCTTATTCAGTGGTAAAGAGTTACCAACCACAGAAGAAGATGAAGGAAATCTGAATTTCGGAACAGGAACATCATATCGGAGGTATCTGCGAGCTTTTCAGAGATTCTCCTGCTTTCGGTATGCAACTTCGCCGCTAAAAATCCTTCAGCGAAAGTGTCGGTTACATTCCATGAGAAATATTTCAGGCGTTGATTCCATCGCGTAATCGGCTTATCATCGCGGGTATGAAAGCGGTGCAGATCGAAAGCGCTGGTGGAGAGGAACTGATTTCGTACAACCCTGCCGATGGCAGCGAGGTTGGACGGGTCAAGATCTTTCAACCGGCCGAGGTCCGCGCGGCGGTCGAGCGGTCGCGCGAGGTTTTCCACCTGTGGAAAACGACGGCGTTTGCCGATCGGAAACGGCTTATCATGGCCGCCCGCGACGTTATCCTGTCTGACATCGACGGCATTGCAAGGCTTATCTCTGACGAATCCGGCAAGCCGGTTGCCGAGGCCATTTCGATGGAGATCGCGCCGGTGCTCGACCTTATGCAATGGATCGCACGCGGTGCCGAAAAGATGCTTCGGCGGCGTCGGGTGAACATCGGGCTTTATCGCTTGCTCGGCCGCTCGTCAAGCATCGTTTATCATCCGCTCGGCGTTATTGGCATCATTCCGGCGTGGAATTATCCGTTCTCGATCCCGCTCGGCGAAGCGGCGATGGCCCTGATGGCCGGAAATACGGTCGTCATCAAACCATCCGAACTAACGCAGCTGACCGGCCTGAAAATAGGCGAGATATTCGAGCGAGCGGCAAACTTAAGTTTGCCGGACAGTCCAACAAACTTAAGTTTTTCGCCGCTAGTCCAGATCGTAACCGGTGCCGCCGAAACCGGCGCTGCCCTGGTCGATGCCGCTCCCGACAAGATAATGTTCACCGGCTCGGTCGCGACCGGCAAAAAGATCGCGGCCGCCGCCGCAAAGAATTTGACGCCGACCGTTCTCGAACTTGGCGGAAAAGACCCGATGATCGTGTTCGACGACGCAAATCTCGAACTAGCCGCCGGAGCCGCCGTTTGGGGCGCATTCTGCAACGCCGGCCAGTCGTGCTCGTCGGTCGAGCGGCTCTATGTTCAGGAAGGCGCGGCCGAGAAGCTGACGCGGTTGATCGTCGAGAAAACAAAGCAATTAAAGATCGGCCCCGGCGACCGCGAAGACGTTTCGATCGGTGCAATGTCGTCCGAACGGCAGGTAATGATCGTCGAAGATCACATCGCCGATTTCCGTGCCTCAGGCGCAAAGATCGAAACCGGCGGCCGCAGATCCCCGCATTGCGGAAGCCCGCACGTTAGTAAGGGCTTAACATTCAACGCCACCATGGATTCACTTTTCTTTGAACCCACCATCATCACCGGCGCAACGAACAATATGCGCGCGATGCAGGAAGAAACATTTGGCCCGACTCTGCCGATCGCGACTTTCAAAACCGAGGACGAAGCAATAAAACTCGCCAACGACAGCGAATTTGGCCTGACCGCAAGCGTTTGGACAAGCGACCGGGCACGAGGCCGCCGCGTCGCCAAACAGATCGAAGCCGGCTCGGTCTGCGTCAACGAAGTCCTCTACACCCACGGCATCGGCCAAACGCCCTGGGGCGGTTTCAAATTCAGCGGCCGCGGCCGAACCCACGGCCTCGAAGGCCTGATGGAACTCGTCCAACCCCAACACGTCCACACAAACCACCTCGCCCTGCTCCCCGACGCCTGGTGGATGCCCTATTCACCAACAGCCATCGAAACCTTCAGCGGCTTTGCAAGAAAATTCGCAAGCGGTTCGCTTTTGAAAACAACACAACTTGTCCCGCAGCTTACGAAACGAATTCGCGAACTTATCAAGGTTCGGTGACAGAGCGAGATCAAAAATTTCTATCCGGAGCCATCACTAAGCCGAAACCTGTTTCCGAATAAGTGAGAAGTGATAAGTAAGAAGTGAAAACGGTCGGTTATCACTTTTTACTTATCGCTTCTCACCTATTCCGTATTCACAAACCGTTGATTAGCATTAGGCATTTGCCTGGATCGCTTCTGATTCAGTTTCCAGCCTATAGGTTTTGATCCAGAGGATGTGGGTTGTGACGCCGATGGCGATGGCGGCGAGCAGAAGGACCAGCCAGAGGCGGTTGCTGACTAGCCACATGCTAAAGCCGATCGAGGCCCAGAGTGACAGGATCGTGGTAAATTTCTGCCGTGCGGTTATGCCTTTGCCGGAACGGTAATTAGTGATGTATTTTCCGCAAAGCCGGTTAGAGAGAAGCCAGTCGTGAAATTTGTCCGAGCTGCGCGAATAGCAATAGGCGGCCATCAGCAGAAAAACGGTGGTCGGCATTAATGGCAGGAACATCCCCAACACGCCCAGCCCAACGCAGACCGTGCCGGCAAAGATCAGAATTGCTTTGCGGATGTCCATAACCTCTTATGCAGTATAGCAGGCGCGCCCGAAAATAGGTCAAGAGCGAGTGGGGTCCGGTGGTGATTATTCATTCACGGATCTTCCCTGAGCCATCGAAAAATGGCATAAGCATAAAACCCCGGGCGTGCGCCCGGGGTTGGTCACGAGATAGGGTTTTAGCTGTCGGAGTGCCGGAGCAACAAACTGAAGTTTGTTGGACAGAGTTGTGTTAATCCGGCTTGATGGTGTAATCGGGCCAGCAGGATGTTGGGTTTAGATACAGTTCGACCAGCTCCATTGCAAAGCGGTTGGTGTTTCCGCTTGCGGCCGGGGCACGATCGGGGTCGAGTATCTTGTCCACCTGGTCGCGTACACTTTCGAGATGCACCTTTGTCGTGCGGTCGGTCGTTTTGGCGATTGCTGAAATTGCGGCAGCCTTTACAGCACGAAGTTCGGCACGGTAAAACGCCTTTTCATCGCCGCTGGTAACGAATAACGCGGCAAATTGAGCAGGTAAGCCCGCGGGTGCTGCCTGCGGCGGAGCGTTGAGTTTGTTGTTCGCAATGTCGAGATACGACCGCTGGAGATTGCGCCGATAAGCGTCGATCTTAACATTCGGTGCGCTCAGTTCCGTCCAAACGGCCTTGCGGACATCCGCCAGAAAATCACCAGCCTGATAGGCGGCATCGCCGTCGAGCGCCTGCTGTTCGATAAGCCGTGCGAACCGGCCGCTGTTCAACAGATTATTCAGAACGCTGTTCTGCGCGTTGCGAACGCGGTTTAGCGCTCCGATCGGCTCGATTCGCCGCAGGATCTCTTTGTCGATCGCCCACATTGGCGTCGCAAATGCGTTCTCGCTCAAGAACCGGACCGCGTCGGCTTGATGGGCTTTCGGGATCAGGTTGAACTTGACCCCTGCCTGGCCGATGTGTTTTTGCTGAGTGTTATAACCGCCGACAATGGCCGCAACGTGGTTCATCTCCAGCGTCCATTGGCCCAGCATCCTTCCATACAATTCGGCAAGATCGTCATAAGGCTGGCCCTTGTCGGTGGTCGTTGCCGGGACAAGCATTTTCGAAACACGCTTCAAATTCAGCAACCCAAGTCCCGATGACTTGATCGCGTCGGCATCGCCGACCGCCTCGGTCAATTCGCCCGGATCGCTCCCGGCCGAACCGTCGGTCGAAAATCGATACCACGGAGTTTCGTCCTGCGCCCGTGCCCATTGGTCGAGCGTCGCCCTTTCATCGTCCGGCGTTCTTGCTCCGGGAATTGGCTTATAGCCCCACATCGTCGCCCATTCGTCATACGGGCCGATGCCCGGAACGAGGTCTTCGACCGCGATGTTGTCTTCGGGCTGCGCGACATAATTGAACCG
The DNA here is from genome assembly GCA_963169175.1 of Acidobacteriota bacterium. Taxonomy (GTDB): domain Bacteria; phylum Acidobacteriota; class Blastocatellia; order Pyrinomonadales; family Pyrinomonadaceae; genus OLB17. The sequence continues at coordinate 7,709 of CAUJFK010000371.1, forward strand.
CGAATAATCCATCAGCGTCGGCGTATGGCCCATTTTGTGGACCCAAGCGGCGTCGCGGACCTTTTCCTGCGGATACATCGAGCTGGCCTTCATGTTGTGCTGGAAGCCGAGCGTATGCCCAACCTCGTGCGCCGCTACGTATTCGAGCAGAACGCCCATCAGATCGTCCGGCATTGGCAGTTTCTGGACGCGCTTGTCGAGCGGGCCGACCTGCAGGAAATACCACGAACGCTGAAGGTTCATGATGTTGTGATAAAACTGGATGTCCGATTCGAGTATCTCGCCCGTTCGCGGGTCGCTGACGTGCGGGCCCGAAGCGTTCTCGGTCGTTGACGGCAGCCAGCGGATGACGGAATAGCGTGCGTCCTCGGGGCTGAAGTCAGGGTCTTCCTTTTTGGTCGGTGCTATTTTAGCGACGATCGCGTTCTTGAATCCGGCCGCCTCGAATGCCTTTTGCCATTTTTCGACGCCCTTGATCATATACGGCCGCCATTTAACAGGCGTCGCCGAATCAATATAATAAACGATCTGCTTTACCGGATCTGAAAGCGCCGCACTCGGGTCTTTTTTCTCAAGCCGCCAGCGGGCGATGTATGTCCGCTGTTGGGCACGATGCTCATCGCGGCCATAGTCCATGTTGTTGATCGTGAAATAGCCGACACGCTCGTCAAACAATCTCGGCATCATCGGTTTTTCCGGCAGCTTTACCATGCTGTAATGGACGACCACGGTCGCACTGCCCGGGCTCATGCCGGTTTGCTGCGCCTGGCCCTGTCCGGCGGCTGCACCAGCCGGAGCCGGAGTGCGGACGAAGGTGAGGCTCGATTCCGCCTCGATATTTTCAGGATAAGGCGATATGCGCTCGATGAACGACCGTGAAGCGTCGAGGCTGTTCGCGCTCAGACGCGTCCGAGGGCTGAATTCGAAAATGTCCGTTGTAAAAAGCCGCCCGACATCGATCACGACCGTATCATTATTCGGCCCGAACGCCGCGATATTGAAAGCCATCAGGATCGCTTCATTGTTTGCCGCCGAAACCGCCTCGGCGATCGGAAGTTTCGGGTCCGCAACGACGTTATAATTTACGTTTCGCAGAAATACCTTGTTGTTCTCGCCGAGTTCCCACTTCACAACGCGCCGCCCGAGCGCCTGGCCGCCATAGCCGACGCCGAGCGTCGTTCGGGCGATCTGCGTCACCCACAGATAATCTTTTCCAAGCTCGCTTTTCGGTATCTCGTAGAAGTGTTTGTCCTTTACGACATGGACCTTGAACAGGCCGGTCTTCGTTTTGGCATCTTTGGTGATGACCTTGTCATAAGGCTGCGGGTCGGTCGATGGGCCGCCCGGACGTGCGCCGCCGGGGCCGGCCGGTGTTGGTGTTTCGGTTGGCGGATCCTGTGCGATCAGCGTAAACGATGCGACGCTGACAAACAGGCCGATGACAAATAGACACGAAATGATCCGTTTCATCTTCTCCAAAATTCCTCCGAATTGTTTTTTGAACTGATTGATCGAGTGGCCGAAGTCTGGAGAACGCCGGTCTTGCGATGAAGCGCGGCCCGCCGTTTCCGAAACATCATTCCAGTGAAGCTAAGTTTTAGCACCGAAATCAAGCCGGTGCAATCCAGACAGGGCAAGTTGCGGCATCTTTACAAAAATTGACAAAGAGCCAGGACTTGAAGCGGAGGGAACCTGCGGTCGTTTCAGAAATAGGAGACATCGAAATATGGGGAATAATACATAAGAGGATCAGAACATCGGCTATACGAGAAATTCGGCGACAACAGGTGCGTGGTCTGACGGCTGTTCCCAGCTACGGGGTGTTTTATCGATCGAGCAACTAATGCAGATCTCAGCCAGCGAAGAGGATGCCCAGATGTGGTCGATGCGAAGGCCGCGGCCTTTTTCAAAGTCGTGATGAAAATTGCTCCACCATGAATATTCGCGGGCCTCATCGTTAAGCTGGCGAAACAGGTCGACAAATCCCCAGCGTTTCACGTTCAAGAGAGCATCGCGTTCCGGCTTTGAGAAATGGGTCTTGTCTTTCCACAATGAAGGCTTCCAAACGTCGAGCTCGTGCGGCGCGACATTCAGATCGCCGCAGAGCAAGACATTCTCGTCGCGTTCAAAGCTATCGTCGAAATATCTCCTGAGCCGACTTAGCCACTCCAGCTTGAGATCAAATTTATCAGTGCCGAGTGCCGTTCCGTGCGGAACGTAAATGTTGACAAGCCGTATGCCGTTGATCATCGCCGCAATCAACCTCCGCGGGGCATCATCGGCACCACCAGGAAAGGTTTTTTGCAGGTCGTAGATGCGATGCCTGGAAAGTATTGCGACGCCATTGTACGCCTTCTCACCGTGAAACTCGATATGATCAAACCCGGCGGCCCGCAGCTTCTGTTTTGGAAACCGCGAATCGATGCACTTTGTCTCCTGCAGGCAAAGGACGTCAGGCCCATTCGCCGCGCACCAGTCCAACACGTGCTGCAGCCGCGAATTTATACCGTTGATGTTCCAGGTTGCGAACTTCACGTTTTCGGCAACTATGAAATGAACGCCCCCATGGCGACCGCAATATCGGGAAACGCCGTCAATAATTTTCCGTCGGAGGTTATAAGTGGTATGCCGATTTGGTCGGCAAGATAAACAAACTCGCAATCGTAAGCTGTGCAGCCTGATCTTGCGGCGAGATCTAGAACACCCGCCGATCGCACGTCATATTCACGGCCGGCAAGGAATGTTTCCGCGTCGGACATAAGATCCTGAATTTCTGCGAGGGTAAGCATTTCCCGCCGTTCATAAAGAGCAAGCAGGTTTCGCATTTCCGACCGCCAAAGTCGTGGTGCTGCCCACGATGGGTCCTTTCTACGAACAGATTCGGCCATATCGGACATCGTTCCCGGGATAAGAAAATACGCAATGACGTTGGTATCGACGACGATCACGGGCGGCCCTCGTCCTTGGCGCGCTGAAGAATTTCATCGGTAAGCCAAATGCCTCGTTCACGGAGTTCATCACGAGTATTTCTGACCTTTATCAATGCCTGATCCGGTTCCGGCCCACCGATTTCCAGCCCTCTTTCTAATTGAACGATCGCTTCGCTGTTTATGCTCCGCCGATGCCGTTTTGCGGTCCTGCTGAGGGCTGCATGGACCTCGTCGGGCAAGTTCTTTATCGTAAGGGTTGCCATATACATCCAAAACGCATCCAAATCGGGAGTTTACTTGGTATTCCCGCTTTAGTCAATGGTCCTGAACTACGATACCAAGAAATCCGAACGACGCCGCATTCAGCGAAAGCTTCAAATGAAGATTTTCCGGACCGTGAGGCAGTATTGCACGAGAATGCCAGGATCATTCGACGGTTGCGGTGGACGCCGTCGCATGGTCCCTGTCCACGACAGTTTGACCGGAGACGGCGAATCGGAGCGCTTTGCTGACGGTCTTTTCCAGCGGCCATGCGGCCCCTTCCGCGGCAAGTGATCTCAGCTCGTCTTCGGAGATGTTGATAAAGAGGCTAGTGCGGTATCGTTCGCGCAGTTTTGCCTCAGCTGGTTCGATCTTGTACCCGACCATATCGCGTAAACGGT
>CAUJFK010000372.1 GCA_963169175.1 Acidobacteriota bacterium
AACGATTAGGATATCTGCATCGAAATCAGGACACGGGCCGCTATATGTTCGGGATGAAGATATTGTCGCTCGCGAACATGGCATTGAATGGCCTGAACCTGCGTAAATTGGCGATGCCCCATCTTAAACGGCTAATGAACAAGACTCATCTAACAGTTCACATGACCATTCAAGAGCATCACGAGGCCGTGATAATCGAGAAAGCTGATTCGCCCTATACGCCCAAGGTTGAAACCTGGGTCGGTAAGAGAATGGGCATTCATTGTACGGCCGCGGGCAAGGCCCTGCTCAGCGATTTGTCCGAGGCGGATATAGACAAGCTCATCAGGTACGGACTTCCTCGCTACAACGACAACACTATCGTTTCACCCAAAAAGCTAAAGAAAGAACTTGAGACCGTTGCAAAAGAAGGTTATGCCCTGGATGACGAGGAAGAAACGATCGGCTCACGCTGTGTTGGCGCTCCGATAAGAGATCAAACAGGCAAGGTCGTTGCCGCAGTGAGCGTTGCCGGATATAAGCAGCAGATCCACCACGAAACTTTCCCATCTCTGGTAATTTCAGTAAAAGAAACTGCTGCCTCTATATCTAAACAACTGGCTCGATCGGACGAGTCGAATAACATGTACTAGTCACGATGTAGTCTGACATTCTTAACTTGAATCAGAATGGGGCATGCGGACGTCGGCGAATATCGCGGTTCAAAGAATCAGAAGATAATTCGAAGTTCTCCATTCCGGAAAACTGACACGATACGTGAGGTGAGCGGTTCGAAAATTAACCGCCGGTTTGAAATGAAACTGCCGCTTTGATCCCGTAAGTCAGTCGCACTAGTAATTAATTTAATACCCGACGCTTGTCAGCGACATTTCGATCTTCGTATTCCAGAATATCTGCCATACGGTAACGTACTTGATTACCGATCCGAAGAGCCTTCAAATGCCGAGGGTTCGACTTAGGTAAGGCCCTGAGGCGTTGGAATCTTTTCGCGATTGCTTCGAAAGTACCCGTAAGATTCCATCGTTGTGCGAGTTGCTGGCTGTCGATTATTTCATGATTCATAAGGTAAGTTTCCTCTCCTTCTCAACTAATAATGCAAGCCCTATGCCTTTTGGTTCGTCTAGGGTTTTTCACCGATACTGCGGACATTCGGCGTCACAAGTTCTCACATCAAGTCACAAATGGTCGTGAATCAAGAGAAAAATTCCCCCTGAAATTCCCCTTGAGACTCAATTTAGGAAAAAGAAAAAGACCAGCCTTTTTGGGGCCGGCCGCTAATTATATGTGTACAAATTAGTTAATGTGGTACTGGGGACGGGAATCGAACCCGTACGTCCCTAAGGACACAGGATTTTAAGTCCTGGGCGTCTACCAATTCCGCCACCCCAGCATAAGGGGAAGATTAGCACAGGGAATGAGATCAATAAAGGACGATCGGTTCATTGTTGCCGGTTAGCGAGGCGGATCGATGATCGCGGCGGTCAAAACACTGGTGGTGTCAGTTGTGCTATGATTGGCGCGGGCGTTTCGTGAAAATTCCATGGATCAATTGATTTGGATAGGGTGGCTTATTCTCGGGGTCGCGTTGATCCTTGCTGAGCTATTCACTCTTGGCTTCTTCCTGCTATGGTTCGGCATTGGGGCCCTGGCGGCGGCGGTTGCGGGCGTTTTGGGCGCTCCGTTCGTTGTGCAGTTCGTGATCTTTGCGGGGGTATCGATCGCGATGACGGCAATGTCGCGGACCATCTTTGCAAAGTATCTTTCGCATAGCGATGAGAACGCTGTCAAAACTGGTATTGATGCTCTGCCGGGCCAGATCGGGACGGTGACGATCGGGAGCAAGGGGGCACTTAACGAAGGCGCGGTTAAGGTATTCGGTTCTACGTGGACCGCCTTTCCGATCGATGGAGAGACGCTGCTTGAAGAAGGCGAGAAGGTCGAGGTTGTGAGTGTGAAAGGTGCGTCGATCTATGTTCGGCGTGTGAACCGGGAACTGCCAGGCTGGCGTGACGATCCCGCCGGTTAAGGAATTTCGGCCGTGTCCTGATCCGCCGTATCGTGGATATTGCCGAGATCTATCAGTTCCAATTGAACTTCGTCGCCTTCCGGTTCCGATAGGCCTTCCCCTGTTATCTTTGCGAGTACGACGGTAATGTTATCTTCACCGCCATTTTCGTTCGCTAACGTGACAAGTTCAGCGCAGGCGTTGGAAAGCTGATCGATATTTTCTGTAACTATCTTTTGCATCCCTGCCGCCGTTACCTTGTTCGAAAGCCCATCGCTGCAGATGAGAACGACATCGTCCTTGTTCGGGGCCAACCGGGCAGACACGGGATAGATCTCATTCTGAGCCCCAAGCGCCTGTAAAATAACGTTCTTAAGTGTGTGGGTCTCTGCTTCTTCGGGCGAGATCTGCTGGGCGTCAATGAGTTGCTGCACCAACGACTGATCTTTTGTGATCTGATAGATCTTGCCATTTCTGACGAGATAGGCCCGGCTATCACCAACCTGAATTATATCGACTGCCTCAGGCGTAACACCCATTCCGGTGAATGTTGCTCCCATTCCCTGATATTGAGCATCTGAGCGGCCCTGCTGGTGGATCAGATAATTGGCATAGAGTGTGGCGCCGTAAAGCCGTGAAATTAGATATTGGTCGGCCGCTTCCGGCGTTAAGGTCACGTCCGCGTCTTCGTCATCAAGGAGTTTTTCGCAAACGGATTCAACGGCCATTTTGCTTGCGACCTCGCCGGCAAGTGCACCGCCCATGCCGTCAGAAACCGCCAGCACAACGCCGTTCGCGTCAACCTCAAAGTTTTGACTCTCGATGACAAATTCGCCGTCGGCCTGCTCACTCGTCCACGCTTTCGAGCGCGTTACGTTCAAAATGAGGTAATTATCTTCGTTACCCCGGCGAACACGGCCGATGTGCGAAGTGGCATGTATCTCGACACTCAACATAGTTAAATAGTCTCACGTGCCCTATTCCTGTTTCCCGGCGACGAATATAGCCAGGAACGAGGAACCGGGAACCGGAAACTAACTCAATGCTTGATCAAGGTCGGCGATTATATCCTCGACGTCCTCGATCCCTACAGAAATTCTAACCAAACCATCCGTTATACCCAACCGCTCACGGGCCTCTTTCGGGACCGAAGCGTGCGTCATTGTGGCCGGATGCGAAATAAGTGATTCTACCCCGCCCAGGCTTTCGCCGAGCGTACATAGCTTGACGGCTTCTAAAACTTTTTTTGCGTTCGCCAGCGAGCCCGTTTCAAACGAGACCATACCGCCAAAACCCGTCTGCTGCCGCGATGCCAATTCGTGCTGTGGATGGGAAACCAGGCCCGGATAATATACCTTTTGTACGGCCGGATGCTCCGCCAGAAAATTCGCCACA
>CAUJFK010000373.1 GCA_963169175.1 Acidobacteriota bacterium
TCGACGCCAACGCTGGCGAGTGCCTGTTCAAAAGAGCGAAGTACGCCTTTTACGCCATCGCGCAGATGCTCGATCGCAGGATCTTTTTCGCTTGCTTCTACGGCAAGATTCAGATTATCGAGCACCGGCAAGAGACGCGTCAGAAAATCGAACTGGCCCTGTTTGGCGCGGTCTTCGAGCGTTTTGATCAACCGCGTGCGCATTTCGGCCGTATCTTTTTCCAACCCGGCCTTGGCTTCTTCAAATTTCGCCTGAACGCCGATCAATTTTGCCTCGGCGGCTTCGCGCCGTTCGGTCTCGGCCTTGAGTTTGTTCTCAAGCTCGATCTCGCGAGCGGACTTTACGGGTATGTTTACCGCTTCCGGTTCATCAGTCCGGATGCGTTCACCCTGCTCGTTAAAACGCCGTTTGTCTTCGGTTTTGAGCATCGGTTCTTCGTCCGAAAATTCGTTTCTAAATGGATCGTTATCGCTCATCGGTTTTCGTTTGAACATTACTTACAATCTTAAGTCTTAAGCCGCGATTATGAAAGCTCTCCGATTTTGGATTCAACTCACCGCCGCCTTTTGCTCGCCATCGGCTGAAAATATCATCTCTCCGTCATCGGCCGATACTTTGACCTTTTGTCCGCCCGCGATCTCGCCCTTTAGCAGTTTCACGGCGAGCGGATTTTGGATCATTGTCTGTATCGCCCGTTTCAGCGGCCGTGCACCGTACACCGGGTCGTAGCCTTCCTTGACCAAAAGGTCCCGGGCGGATTCGTCCAACTCAAGGCTGATCCCGCGTTCTTCCAGGTTGCGCCGCAGCTTTTCAAGTTGAACGTCGATGATCTTAGCGATCTCCTCGCGTGAAAGCTGGTCGAACACGACTATATCGTCAATACGGTTCAGAAACTCCGGTTTGAAATGCTCGCGAAGTACATGCAATACCTCTGTGCGGACATTTCTATCGGCAAGCGGATTCTCCATCGCCGCCTGGATCTGCCGCGAACCCAGGTTCGAGGTCATTATCAGCACCGTATTCTTAAAATCAACAACGCGTCCCTTTGAATCGGTCAACCGGCCGTCATCCAGAATTTGCAGCAGTACGTTGAATACATCGGGGTGCGCCTTTTCGATCTCATCGAACAGCACTACCGAGTAGGGCCGCCGCCTGACCGCTTCGGTCAACTGGCCGCCTTCGTCATAGCCGACGTAGCCGGGAGGGGCCCCGATCATTCGCGCAACGGCGTGCTTTTCCATGTATTCGGACATATCCAGCCGGACCATCGCCCGTTCGTCGTCGAACAGGAATTCGGCCAGCGCGCGCGCCGTTTCGGTCTTGCCTACGCCGGTCGGGCCGAGAAATATGAACGAGCCCACCGGACGATTTGGGTCCTGAAGTCCGGCACGTGCACGGCGGACCGCGTTGGCCACAGCCGTCAAACCTTCATCCTGCCCGATCACGCGAGTGCGAAGCTTTTCTTCCATCTGGATGAGCTTCTGCATTTCACCTTCGAGCATTTTTGAAACCGGCACTCCGGTCCATTTTGCAACGACATCGGCGATGTCTTCTTCATCGACCTCTTCCTTTAGAAAAACGCCATCCGCTTGAAGCTGTCCAAGGCGGTCCTGTTCGGTTTCAAGCAGCTTTTCGATCTCGGGGATCTTGCCGTATTGCAGTTCGGCGGCCTTGTTGAGATCGCCATGCTGACGGGCGCGTTCAAGTTCTGTACGGGCCTCGTCAAGCTGTTCTTTCAGCGTCCGCATTTTCTCGATCTCTTCTTTTTCTGACTGCCACTTGGCCTTCATCGCGGAAGATTTCTCATTCAGATCGGCGATGCGTTTTTCTATGTCGTCGAGCCGCTGCTTCGATTTTTCATCGGTTTCGCGCGTCAGGGCCTGTCGTTCGATCTCAAGCTGCAGGATCTCGCGTTCGAGAATATCGATCTCCTGCGGCATTGAATCTATCTCAATGCGCAGTTTGCTTGCCGCCTCGTCGATCAGGTCGATGGCTTTGTCCGGCAGAAATCGGTCGGTTATATAACGATTAGAAAGCGTGGCCGCCGCAACGATCGCTGAATCTTTTATTCGCACACCGTGATGTATCTCGTAACGTTCCTTGAGCCCCCGCAGGATCGCAATGGTGTCTTCGACCGTTGGTTCGCCGATATAGACCTGCTGAAAACGGCGTTCGAGGGCCTTGTCTTTTTCGATGTATTTTTGATACTCGGCCAGCGTGGTTGCCCCGACCGCACGCAGCGTTCCGCGGGCAAGCGCGGGCTTGAGCATATTCGATGCATCGATCGCACCTTCGCTTGCTCCGGCGCCGACCAGCGTGTGCAGTTCGTCAATAAAAAGAATGATCTGCCCTTCGGCCTTTTCTATCTCTTTAAGAACGGCCTTCAGCCTGTCTTCAAATTCACCGCGATACTTTGCACCCGCAAGCATCGCCCCCAGATCAAGCGAAACAAGCCGTTTATTCTTTAGCGTTTCAGGCACATCACCCGAAACGATGCGCTGTGCCAGGCCTTCGACGATTGCAGTCTTGCCGACGCCCGGTTCGCCGATCAGCACCGGATTGTTCTTCGTACGGCGGGAAAGTATCTGGATGGTGCGGCGTATCTCATCATCGCGGCCGATCACCGGATCGAGCTTGCCCTTGCGGGCCCGTTCGGTCAGGTCCTGCGCGTATTTTTCAAGCGCCTGAAAATTCTCTTCCGCATTCTGGTCGGTTATCTTCGAACCGCCGCGCATATCCGTGACTACCTTGTTGACGTCCTCGCCCGTAACGCCGTTTGAGCGGAGTATGCGGCCCGCGTCGCCCGTCTTTTCAGCTGCGATCGTGATCAGAAGGTGCTCGGTCGAGATATACTCGTCCTCCATTCCTTCGGCGACCTTCTGCACATCCTGAAAGATTGTGTTGGTCCGCGAGCTAAAATATTGTTGGCCGCCGCTCACCTTTGGGAGCTTCTCGATCGACGCCTGCAGTTCGGTCGTAACTGCCGCGACGTTCACGCCGATCTTTCCCAGGATCGGGCGCACAACGCCCTCCTTTTGCTCAAGCATCGCAAGCAGAAGGTGCTCAGGCTCGACCTGCTGGTTCTGATTCCGTTCGGCAACGCCGATGGCTGCCTGGACCGCTTCCTGGCCGCGGATCGTAAATCTGTCGAATCTCATACTTTTATTTTACCGCAGAGATAGGCGGATGCAGAGAAGAACTTTTACAGTTCCTTGCACCTCGCTTATCTCTGCGGTTCAAAGCCGGCATTCTATGCCTTTGCCGTGGATGACTGCTCTGCCTCGATAGTCTTTGGGGCGGAAGCTTCGGTTATTTCTATCTTCCGCGCCCTTGTCTCTTCGCGTTTGGGCAGGCTGACGCGAAGAATTCCGTTCTCGAATTCCGCTGTCGCTCCTTCGGCCGTGACCGTCTGCGGGAGCGTGAAGGATCGAGAAAATGAGCCGTAGCTGCGCTCAACTCGATGGTAAGTATCACCCTCGACCTTCTTTTCGAACTTTCGCTCACCCTTCAGGGTTATTACATTGTTCTCGACCGAAATGTCGAAATCATCACGCTCCATGCCCGGCAGATCGGCCTCGAGCACCAATTTATCCTTATCTTCGAAGATGTCGACGCTCGGCATCCAGGAACCTCGGACGATCTCCTCGCGGCCGCGCGGCGTAACGCCAACAAAAAGCCGCGTCATCTCATCCTGCAAGCTGCGAAGCTCGCTAAACGGATCGTATTTAACCATGTTCATTATCATTTCCTCCAAAAACAAATATCTGAGTAAGGTTAATGACTAAACAATTAGCCCAAGAGAATAATAAAATATGAGTATGCAATTGTCAAATATACTTACCCTACCCGGCATTGCGGTGGCCGTTTGCGGTCTTATGGCCCAATCGATTGTTCCGATTGCCAATTCCGCGAACGAAAACGCACCGTTCGAGGTTAGGTTCGGGATACGCACTGCTATTACAGCATTTCGTGATCAGGCATCGCCCGTCGGTTGGATCAAATGAGTTTTCGCTGATAAAACCGGAGAATCCGGCTAGAAAACGCCCCGGCGCAAGTCGGGACGATCGTTCAGGCGGCTTCGCGTCGTGACAGTATCGGTATATTTCGGTTATAGTTGCATCCGCATCTTCCCGAAATTCGGATTCTGAGACTTTCCGTAGCTCTAACGGATGAATATCATTCGAGAAATCTTTTGGCCCCTGGTCGCGGTGCTGGCGGCGTTCCTTGTCGGCGGCGTGATCATTCTGCTGCTGGGCGACAACCCGATCACGGCATATTCGCTGCTGCTGTCTAATTCGTTCGGTTCGCTCCGCGATATCGGCTGGACACTGCATTATGCGACGCCGTTGATCTTTACCGGGCTTGCCGTCGCGGTGGCGTTCCGGTGCGGGCTGCTCAACATTGGGGCCGAGGGGCAACTCTATGTCGCGGCTTTTGCGGCGGCTTGGGTTGGGATCAAGTTCGGCGGGGCGATGGTCGAGATCGCGGGTAAGAAAGAAGACTGGTCGTGGATGAGCCTGCCCGCGTTCCTCCTTGTGCCGCTTTGTATGATCGCCGCGATCGCCGCCGGCGGACTTTGGGGAGCGATTCCGGGCTATCTGAAAGCCAGATTTGGATCGCACGAAGTGATCAACACGATAATGCTGAACTTTATCGGCATCGCGCTGGTCGGGTATTTTACACAGTATTTTTACAAGGTCCCTGGCGATCCGATCCAGCGGACAGCGGAAATAGGCGAGGCGGCGCAGATCCCGCGGCTGAACGAATTCTTGACGTTCATTCCGTACGACGTGCCGTTGAACATTGCATTTCTTTTGGCGCTGTTGATGTGTGTGCTGGTCTGGGCGTTTCTGTGGAAGACGAAATGGGGTTACGAGCTGCGGGCCGTTGGCGAAAACCCAAGCGCGGCAGAGTACGGCGGCATCTCGGCAAAAAAGCAGGTGATCGTGGCGATGACGATCTCCGGTATGCTTGCCGGAATGATCGGGATCGGCGAGGTGCAGGGAACCAGGCATCATTTCGAAGTTGGTTTTTCCGCTGATTGGGGATTTCTCGGCATTGCGGTGGCGTTGCTGGGCCGAAATCATCCGCTCGGCGTTCTGATCGCGGCGATATTTTTCGGCGTCCTTTCGAGGGGTGAGATATTTGTCGATGCCTTCACAAGATATGTATCAAAGGACCTCGGCTGGGTGCTGCAGGCGGTGATCATTTTGTTTGTGGCGAGCTTTCAAACGTACACCAGACGCAAAGGAGGGGCGACGAAGATATGACCGATATCGTTATATTCTCTTTGCTTTTCGCGACGATTCGTTCGGCGACGCCGCTGATCTTTGCTGCGCTGGGCGGACTTTTTTCAGAACGCTCAGGTGTTATCAATATTGCACTTGAGGGCCTGATGCTTGCCGGAGCGTTTACTGCGGCGGTGGTGACGCTGCAGACGCACAATCCCTATTTTGGATTCGTCGCCGGGCTTATCGCTGGTGCGGCCCTTGCCCTTGTTTACGCGGTTGCGTGCATCAAGTTCGAGGCCGACCAGGTCGTTGCGGGCATGGCGATCAATTTTCTGATGATCGGGTTGCCGGCGCTGATCAGTGGTGTGATCTACGATTCAACCGGTTCGACGCCGCAGATCGCGCTTGCTGACAAGATGCCGATGGTCACGAACAGCCTGTCGTGGGGATCGATCCTTGCGTTCGCACTCGTACCGGCCTGTTGGTACATACTCTACAAAACGCCGTTCGGTTTACGGCTGCGAGCTGTCGGCGAGAATCCGGCGGCAGCGGACGCCGCGGGTGTCAATGTCATTAGGTTTCGGTATACGGCCGTTATGATCTCGGGGATACTGGCGGCGGCGGGCGGGGCATATCTTTCGACGGGACAATCGTCGCTCTTTACAAAACAGATGACCGCGGGCCGTGGTTTCATTGCCCTGGCCGCGCTTATATTAGCCAAATGGAGGCCCGTACCGGTTCTGCTGGCATGCCTGTTCTTTGGGTTTACCGAGGCATTGACCATAACCATCCAGGGAATGATCAAACTGCCGTCCGGTGAGGGAATTCCGGTGCAGTTTATCGAGATGATCCCGTACGTGTTGACCATCATCGTCCTAGCCGGGTTCATTGGTACATCAAGAGCTCCAAAGGCCTTGGGAATTCCGTATAAAAAGGAGAGTTAGGAGACCGAGGTTCGGTGACCAACTCTACGTCTGAGGGAAAGCCGACGGGGAATGAGACATAAGATCGTTCATGCGGCCTCCTTTTGACGAACTCTACGCCGAACATTCAATATTTAACCAATGTCATACGAAAAGGCGGTCGAAGCCGCCGAATTTATCAGATCGAAATATTCGAAGCCAATAGGCACGGCTATCGTGCTTGGCAGCGGCCTTGGTGCGTTTGCGGATGATCTTGAGAATGCCGTTAGTATTCCGTATGAGTTGATCCCGCATTTTGCGCGTTCAACGGTCGAAGGGCACGCGGGGCAGCTTGTTTTGGGTGAGATCAACGGAATTCCGATAGCGGTGCAGCAGGGCCGATTCCATTATTACGAAGGCTATGAAATGGAACAGGTCATGTTCCCGATGCGCGCCTTCGGGCGGCTTGGTATTGAGAATGTTATTCTGACAAACGCCGCCGGAAGCCTCAACACCGACATGCGGCCCGGCAGTTTGATGCTGATCACGGACCACCTGAACTGCATGGGCGTTAACCCGCTGCGCGGAAAGAACGACGATAGATTCGGTCCGCGTTTTCCGGATATGACCGCCGTTTACGATAAAGAGTTGCAGGAAATTGTTGTCAAAGAGGCGGATACGATCTCGCGGGAACGTTTAGCGAACGCTACGGACAAAGAGGCAGCAGACTTTCTGCATCGCGGTGTTTACTGTGCTCTTTCCGGCCCGACCTATGAAACGCCCGCCGAGATTCATTTGTACAGGCTGCTTGGAGCGGACGCGGTCGGGATGTCAACTGTACCTGAGGCAATTGCGGCGCGACATCAGGGAATGAAAGTTCTTGGCATCTCCTGTATAACAAATTTTGGTGCCGGGATGACCCGTGAAGCGATCAACCACGCCGAAGTAATGGAAACCGGTGCCCGAGTGGCCGAGGTTTTCAAAGAACTGCTTAGGCGGGTGATCGGTCGTGTTGGTCATTAGTCATTGGTCATTAGCCATGCCGCGAACTAATTTTTGAGAAACTTCGGGTTTATCAATTGGCGGAAGAACTTGCAGATTTGCTTTGGGCGATCGTTTTGAAATGGGATAATTTCTCGAAGGATACCATTGGGAAGCAGTTGGTAAGATCAGGCGATTCGGTCGGAGCAAACATTGCCGAAGGTGAAGGTCGCGGAAGTTACCAGGACAATCGCCGGTTTATAAAGATCGCGAGAGGTTCGCTTCAGGAAACCCAGCATTGGCTCCGAAGGGCATACAAACGAGGCCTCTTGACCGACGAGCAGGTCGGAGCATTGAGGCTTATTGTTAACAAGTTGGCATCAACACTAAATGCCTATCTGCGTTCGATCGGAACCAGTACGTTGATCTCGGCGGACGAAGGACAAATGACGAAGGACAAAGGACAATGATCATAGGGATTTGCGGAGGAACAGGTTCGGGCAAAACAACGATCGCGAGATCGATCGTTGAGTCGGTCGGGGCGGGAAATGTTGTCCTGGTCGAGCAGGATTCGTATTACCGCAACCTCGCGGACATGCCGCTCGATGAACGGCACCAGGCAAACTTTGACCATCCTGATTCTATCGACAGCGACATGCTGGTGAATCATTTGATCAGGTTGAAGCAGGGATTGCCGATCGAAATGCCGCTGTACGATTTTGTCACGCACACCCGCGGTGACAAGATCGAAGTGATAGAACCGCGGCCGGTGGTTATAGTTGAAGGAATATTGATATTTGCGGAGCCTCGGGTTCTGGACCTGCTGGATGTTCGTGTGTTTGTCGATACGCCTGACGACATTCGGCTGATGCGGCGGCTCAAACGCGATATTACCGAACGCGGCCGCACGTTCGAGCGAACGCTTGAGCAATACGAACGGACCATTCGCCCGATGCATTTTGAGTTTGTCGAACCTTCCAAACGGCATGCGGACATCATCATCCCTGAAGGCTCGAACACCGGTATCACCGTCGATTTTCTCTGCAGCATGGTCCGCGAAAAACTCCAGGCAGAAACACGACCGGTAGGGAGTGTGCCTTAAACGCGATAAGAATTACCTGATGAAACATACAGACGAAGAGCTAATTGATGCTGCGCGCGATGTTCGGGAAAACGCATTTGCGCCCTATTCGAACTTTAAGGTGGGCGCCGCGGTCGAAACGGACGAAGGGAATATTTACACGGGCTGCAATGTCGAATCGGCAAGCTACGGCCTGACGGTTTGCGCCGAACGGGTCGCGATCTGGAAAGGCATCTCGCGCGGCGAAAAGAAATTTGGCCGCATCGCCGTCGTCGTCGATACCGACGAACTAACACCGCCATGCGGCGTCTGCCGCCAGATAATCTGGGAATTCTGCGGCGACGTCCCGGTGATTTTGTCCAATCTCCACGGCAAAACCGAGACCGTCCAAATGAGCGAACTCCTCCCGCGGGCGTTTGATTCGAAATTTTTGAAATGACCTCCGAGAGGTACTTGCAAATTTTAACGACCTCGGCTTAGCAGAATGGCACGGCCTGGATGTGAACACCGACTCGCTATATCACAAGGCTTCGGCTACAATCGAATATCTTCACGTTCGTGAGAAGCTGGTTGAATGCCCAAACCGGACCAACACTCTTTTCCCGTCGTTACAGACCCAGCGTCCTTCCCGCCGGTCGACAGGGAAGCTCATCTGCGCTACTGGGCAATTACCGTCAACCGGTGAACGTTTGGGCGTGGCGTGGCGTCTAACCGCGATGAAATACGGTATTGGCCCTGATGCTAGAATGGATAAGTCACGTTTCGAAGTCATCGATCTGTCGAAGTATGCAAAAAAGTAAGCTATTCATAACTTCCCTTGCCCTTTTCGCCGTTATTGTCAGCTTCGGACAGCTAAGCGCTCAAACTGGTTCGCGTCGCAAGCATTTGGATATTGACCTTCTCATCCTCGGCGGCACGGTCGTTACGATGGACCAGGACCGGAACATTATCGGTGACGGGGCGATCGCGATAAAGGACGGGAAGATACTTGGGATCGGGAAGGCTGCTGATATGCGGGGGCAACCCGCAAAACGGACGATCAACGCCGCCGGAAAGGTTATTATTCCCGGCCTGATCAACACCCATACACATATTCCGATGACACTTTTCCGCGGTATCGCGGATGATCTCGACCTGCAGGATTGGCTGACAAGATTTATTTTTCCGGCGGAAGCGAAGAATGTTAACGAAGTTTTCGTTCGCGCCGGCACACGGCTTGGGCTGGCGGAAATGGTACGCGGTGGTACAACGACCTACTGCGATATGTATTATTTTGAAGATGCCATTGCGGACGAGACCAAAAAAGCTGGTGTACGCGGCGTTTTGGGTGAGACGGTCATTGATTTTCCCGTGCCGGACAACAAAACATTTTCGGCCGGGCTGGAATATACAGAGCGGTTTATTCGTAAGTGGCAGAATGATCCGCTGATCGTGCCGGCGGTTGCCCCGCATTCGCCATACACGGTCTCGCAGGAGCATTTGCTTGAGGCTCGCGGTCTTTCAGATCGCACAAAGGCACCCTTGATCATTCACCTGGCCGAGGCGAAGACGGAGACCGAGTTCATTGCGCAAAAATATGCGGGACAGCGCCCGGTTGAGTTCGTTGAAAAAATAGGCTTCTTCAACAACCGGACGATCGCTGCGCATGTGGTTCATGCAAACGATGCGGACCTTGATCTCTTAAAAAAACACGATGTCGGTGTTGCACACTGCCCTCAGTCGAACATGAAACTGGCGGCCGGAGCGGCACCGGTACCCGCAATGCTTGAGAAAGGGCTTCGCGTCGGCCTCGGCACGGACGGAGCGGCATCGAACAACGATCTTGACCTTTGGGAAGAAATAGACACGGCTGCAAAGCTGCACAAGCTGATCACCGGTGATCCGAAGGTACTTTCGGCGCCAGAGGCTTTTGCGATGGCAACGATAGGCGGTGCACGGGCGCTGCATATGGAAAAAGAGATCGGATCGATCGAGAGCGGAAAGCGGGCCGATATTGTGATCGTCGATATGGACAGCCTGCACCAAACACCGATGTACAACGTGTATTCGCATCTTGTTTACACAACCAAGGCGGCTGACGTGAGGACCGTTGTGATAAACGGCCGCATCATAATGTTAAACAGAAGGTTGCTCACACTGGACGAAAATGGTATAAAAAGGGACGCGAGCGCGTACCGCACAAAGATCATCCAAAGCCTATCCAAGTAGTTTTCAGCGGCCGTCATCCGCCGCTTTGCTTGATTTTGCCGCCGATTATGCGTTTTTTGTTTTTAGGCCAGGTCGTAAAAAGTGAGCCTTCTTATCTGAGTAGTTCGCTTGACCTTTACGGAAAATTCAACTCGTTGGAGGAGAAGAAGATGCCGGTAAATGTCAGAAGGTTTTGCACTTCGGTTTTACTTACACTTACAGCTTTGGGGGCCGTGTCGATGGCCCAAACCCAGCCCCAGGCAACCCCGACCGCCGAAACACAAACCGTGGCCGCCCAGCCGCACACCGTTCCGATAAAGGCCCCAACGTCAGCCGATATAATGCGCGACCGCATTTCAAAGGCAAAGGCGTTCATCGCCGTGGGGAATCATAACGCCGCGATATATGAGCTTGAGAACATTCGCCGTGAGACGAGCGACCAGTCAGTTCAGGCGGTCACCCACGTCCTGTTGATGAACAGCTATCTTGAGCAGGGCGACTACAAGCGGGCGCAGGACTTTCTCAATCAGGCATTCAACGTCCAAAAGACCAACAAGGCCGGCTCGGCCGATATCTATAGTGCTGTCGCCGCCCAGGTCACAAAATGCGCGCGGGCCAAGCTGGAACGGTACAAATCGCTCGGCCTGTCGGTTTCGGACCGAAACCTGCCGCTCGAAGCGGTCAACGATGTCGAACGAATGCGCGAAATATTGGAACTTGTTATCTCGCAGGCAAAGGAGA
>CAUJFK010000374.1 GCA_963169175.1 Acidobacteriota bacterium
GATCGCTGGGGTTGGTAGGCGTAGGTTTTCAGGTTTCGACAACGGACGTCGCGGGACTCGGGGCAACCATCGGCTCGACCGCGGATGCTGCCGCGATCTCGACGGGTGTTGATGTGGGCCCACTGAAGTCGGAGATAAGCAACAGCTATGATCTGAGCCTCCGCTACAATGGCCGGCGGCTCTCCGCCAACCTTACGGGTTTTCTTATCGATTACCGAGATGCAATAGTTCGGCAAACACTCATTCTCCCGCAGGGGGCAGTCGGCCATCAGCTTGGCAGCCAGACGATCGTCAGCCAGAATACGAACGGTGCCGTTTTCGTTTCACTCTCGACCGCACCGGTGCTGGTACAGACCAATTTCAATAACTCGAGGATCTCTGGAGTGGAATTCGAATTTGATTACCGCTTCACGGCTAACTGGCATGCGCGCGGTAATTACTCATATGTTTATGCGGAGGACCGTGCGACCGGCGAGCCGCCGAACCTTGGCGGCGGAGGTTTGCCGCCGCAGTTCGCTTTTCTGAGCATTCGATATGCTCCGGCCCGAAAGCGCTTCTGGATAGAAGGCTATATGAACGGGGCCGGACGCCAAAGCCGTCTGTCTTCACTTGATCTTGCCGACCGGCGCACTGGCGGGGCCCGAACACGTGGCCAGGTACAAAACTTCTTTCGCCGTGGGGCCTGTGTTTACGGCATCACATCGCCCGGATCAAGCGGCCAATGCGGCTCGTCCGGCGGGATATTGACCGCAACCGGTGAAACGCTCGCCGAGGTGCAGGCCCGCATGCTGCCAGGCATTTCCCTGGCCGACAACAACACGGCCGTTCCGCTTTTTCGATCCATCCCAGGCTATGTTCTTTTCAATGTCCGCGGCGGTTATCGGGTTAGTGAGAAGATTGAACTCACTGCCGATCTTGAGAACATTGGCGACAAAAGCCATCGGGCGCCGGGCTGGGGTATCGACGGCCCGGGCCGCAGTGTCTCGATCAGAATGCGATACAATTTCTGATCCATGGATCTGGCAGATCGAGGTAACCGAACTGGCCCGTACTGAATGATGCCTGGTGTGTTGATATTGAAGCGGTCTCAACCGGGAAGAAGCTCACTAAATACAAAACGGCCTCTTTGCAGAAGCCGTTCCTGTTTTTAATGGTCGGGGCGAGAGGATTCGAACCTCCGACCTCACGGTCCCGAACCGTGCGCGCTACCAGACTGCGCTACGCCCCGATAAGCCAAGTATCAAAGTCTATGGCAACGGCCGCGATAAGTCAAACAATACAAAAGCCAGCACGGATCGGAACATTGCAGAAGCCCGTACCAAGTAAGGGCGAAATAGATCCGAGAGAAAAAAACTGGACCACGAAAGGAACGAAATGAAGACACGAAACGGCACGAAAAGAAGAATCTGCCTGCTAACGTGGTGGCGGTACTGAAGACGCGGGCTTCTGCATTGATGCTCACGCTTCGCCGGCGGCGGGTTTATTGGCGTACCGGTGTTTAAGGTATTCGATTATCGGCGGAACGAGCGAAAGAAAAACGACGACGATCACTACCTTTTCAATGTGGTCTTCAAGTTTGATCCCGAGAGCACTTTCTATTACGCCGCCCAGGAAATAGCCGGCGAGGACCATACTATTGATCCAAAGCAGGCCTCCAAGCAGGCTGTAGGTAAGAAATTTTGTATAAGGCATCTCGGCCGCGCCGATCACCAACGGAGCAAATGTGCGCACGATCGGGACAAAACGGGCGAGAATGACGGTCTTGGCCCCGTATTTTTCAAAAAACGCATGGGCCTTTTGTACGCGGCTCGGTTTAAATATGAACGAATCTTCACGATTAAAAAGCTTGTGCCCAAGCGTCCGCCCCGTCCAATAACCCGTGCTGTCGCCGATCGCAGACCCCAGAAAGAATGCGATCAGCACCAGCCAGATATTCAATTTATTTGCCGCCGCGAACAATCCCGAAACGACCAACAGTGAATCGCCCGGCAAAAAGAACCCGACCGCCAAACCTGTTTCGGCAAAAATAACAAACCACAGAGCGACATACACCCAGTTTCCAAAGAGCGCGAGCAGTGTGTCGATCAGCACCTTCGGGTTCAAATAATGAATTAGGTCGGTAATGCTTTCCATCAATCAAAGTAAAGAGAAATTTAAGTAAAGAGTAAAAGGTAAAAATAAATGAGTGATCGAAAGGTCACGAAGTTTTTCTTCGTGGTGACGATTCGCTTACCTAGAATTTTTCCAATGATCCTTGACTCTGCCTCGAGTTCGACAATACCCTTTCTGATGCTTTCGTCAAACCCGCTTGTCGCCAGTATCAATCGGAGCCAATAATTTGATTCCCTCACTTCCTTTAGTGCAACTGCGCGCAAACCGTCCTACTGACATCGGCTTCCTTTTCAAGAAAGCGGCAAAACTTAACGATGCGAACTGCAAAATCGAAAGCCCTATCGGTGATGTCAACTGGCCTTCCGCCTTCTGACTTATCACGATCATTCACTACACTCATGTTCGCTCAGACCGACATTCACCGTTTACTTTTACCCTTTACTTGTTTACCATCCATGTTCGCCGATGAGCGGCACAAAAGCGCACGGCCCGCGATTTTCGCTGGTAAAGCCGGTCTCGGTCCTTGTTGCGAGCACGAGGTCCTGATGCTTTGGGTCCGGCCCAACAGGTATGACCAGTCGCCCGCCTATTTCTAATTGATCGATCAGCGGTTTGGGCAGGTTCGGCCCGCCTGCCGCGACC
>CAUJFK010000375.1 GCA_963169175.1 Acidobacteriota bacterium
CAGAAAAGCGGCGGGACAAGCCCTGTACACCAAGCTTTTGAACGGTGGAACGTACCGGTCAGCTATCGAAGTGGCAGGCGACGTTGGCCTATTTCCAAACTGGGACGTTTCAGTTGGTGCGGTCTCGAACGGCGGATTTGAGACCGGCCTGCACTCGCTTGGTGACGGTTCGGATCCGTTCTCCTGGGTCGTGGCGGACGGCAGTTTTCCGCGGATCGGGCAGAACATGGACCAAAAGCGAAGCGGGACATACAGCCTGCTTATCAGCTTTGGCCAGGGAGGCAGCGGCCAGCGTCCGGTCTCGCAAAAGATAGGAGTCGAGCCCGAAGCGGTCTATGACCTGCAGTTCTATTATCGTTCAGATGTGACAACGTCGGCACGTCTTCGCTGCGATGTACTTACCGCGTCAGGCGCGATATTGGCCGGGGCGATACTGCCGCCCGCCGGGGATTGGGCCCAGATGAAGATACCTATTTCTGTTCCGGCCAATACTGAAGGAATCGAGATCCGCATTGCTATGGACGGATGTTCGGCAAATGGCTGCACGGCATCCGGCAACGTCTGGTTCGATGATTTCGCCTTATCGAAACACTAAATGCCTCGCAAACGATCAAATCGAAGCCGCAGAACTCCGCACGACGCCGGCGAAACGACCGTGTATGAAAAAACGGCGGTCGTCTGCATCACGGCCATTCCGATGCTTGCCATGGCGGGTTATGGCTCAGCAGATGTTTGGGCCCTGATACCGCTGTCGCTTCTGGCTATCATTCTGATGCTGCTGTGGACGGGTGACAGCTTCAGGCGTAAGGAGTTTCGGTTCAGCACATCACGGCTGCAAATACCTATTATCGCGTTGGTCCTGCTTGGATGCTTTCAGCTGCTTCCGCTGGGTAATTCCGGAGTTTCGCCTGATCTCCTTAACGTTCCAGTTGTGTCCAGCCTGTCACTGGACCCATTCGCGACCAAGATCTTCACCATCCGCATTTTCTTTCTTCTGATCTTTTTCGCCGCCGCGCTCGCATACCTGAACGGAAAGCGGCGTGTCCAGCGTGTTGCAATAGCGGTAATCATTTTCGGCTCAGTCATGGCATTCATCGGCATTCTGCAGCGGCTGGCCAGCCCGGATGCGATCTACGGCCTGCGGCCGACTCCCCAGGCAATACCGTTCGGCCCGTTCGTCAATCAACACCATTTTGCCGCCTTTATGGAAATGACAGTGGGCCTGACACTGGCGGCCGTTTTTGCCGGAGCTGTCACGCGCGACAAGCGAGCGCTTTACGGCATCGCCCTGGCGTTGATGATGATAGCGGTAATAATGACCGGTTCACGCGGCGGGATAATCGGCGTATTTGCCGTAATGGCCTTTGTCGTTGCGGCCGTCTATTTTACCGCACGTCCTGGTCCTGAACTCGACAGGCGCACGACGGGATTGAAACTCGGCTTAGGTGCGGCTGCGATACTCGTCGTTGTCTTAGCCGGAGTATTGTTCCTGTCCGGGGCAGACCCGATCGTGCGCGGTATCGGCCTACAGGGCGGGCAGGCCGATGTTACAAGCGGACGAATGCATTTTTGGTCGATCGCCTTGAAGATCTTTTTTGAACATCCGATATTTGGTGCCGGGTTCGATGCATTTGGGGTCGCTTTTACGAGATTCGATACGTGGAACGGATATTTTCGTGTTGAGCAGGCACACAATGATTATCTTCAGATTCTTGCCGATGGCGGCATTTTGGCCTTTGGGGCGGTTGCCGCGTTTATCTTTCTTCTCTTCAAGCGAGCACTTTGTGTAATAAGGCGGTCGTCCAGCCCGGGCCGGCGAACTGTCGCTATTGGAGCACTAGCAGGCTGCTTTGGGATATTGGTACACAGCTTCTTCGATTTTCCGCTACGCACGGCGTCGAATTCTTATTTTTTTCTGTTACTTGCGGCGTTGGCAACGATCGATCTGGGTGATGAGCGTGAAGAAAAAGGAGATACCTGAAGCGTCTCAACGCACATGAACGGTTACCCCGCGCTTGCCGCACGGTGATTCGAAACTTACCTGAAAAACGCCGATCCGTTCACTGACGGATTTGATCACGAAAAATCGCCGCCCGGTGACGCCGTCCAAAACCGGCTCAGGCCGTACCTCAATATCGCCCGGGCTGCCTGATGCGGCGGCCACACCGTTTATGTCACCCGGACCAACAACCTTTACCAGCAGGCCAAGGCTTCCGCCGCCGCTGAGCAGCATAATGCTCTGCTGGCTAAGCTCAAGTGAGCATCGCTGATCAGAAACGACTTCCTTACCCTCAACAACCCGCTCGCGCGTTGTGGCAAGTTTGTAAACGGGGCTCGTATCGGCCGGTTTTTCGGCGGCCGCTGGGGACGCAGATTCTTTTCTTGCTTGGCCGGCGATGGGAACCTTGATAATGATCGGCTCGAAAAGCTGTTTAGGTTTTGGCGCCGTGTCCTCAGCCTTGCTCGTCTCACTTTCCGTCTTATACGGGTCGTTAACGATGATCAGCGGCCTGGCCGGCTGCTTTTCTGGCGGCCCGGCGGGAGTAGGCGCAGTGTTCGCAAACGGATCGCGAAGCAGATTTACAGGTTCAGTACTTTTCGGGTTAGTGTCGTTCTTCACGACAGCGATAGGCGGCGGCGTTGTCACGTCACTGGTAACCGACTGTGAACCGCTGTCGGCTGGGGCCTTGGGCTTGTCGCTCGCCGTCGGTTCGGGGATCGGAGTGTCTTTTGGGGGACGGGTCTCATCGGTGGCAACCGGGTCTTTGGCAGGTGTCACGGCAACGGCCGGTGTATCCTGCTTTTCGATCGTTTTTACGGGACCTTCCTTGATCGCATCAGTCTCAGGCTTTACGACCGGTTTTGGTTGAGAAGCCGTAGCTTGAGGAAGCGTCTCGGTCAACGCCTTGTCTTTCCCGCTTGTTTCCGCCGACGCCTGTGTCTTCTCGTTCTCGATCTTGCCGGCCTCGTTCGTTGTAGGTACACCAGAGGTTTTTGTTTTATCTGCACCTGCTTCGGCCGGTGGCTCGATCGACGTGGTCGGCACTTTTTCGGTGACCAACTCCTTATTTTCCGATACGGTCAGCGGAGCCGGAATCGTCAATTCCGTTTTCTGTTCATGAGGCTGCTGTTTGACAGGTTCCGGGCCCGTTGGCAGCTTGTCGGTAACGATAGGCTTTGCTTCGGGCAAGGCCTTTTCCGCGGGCTGAACTTCAACTTTGCTCTCGCCCGGTTTTGATTCAGGCTCCTTGGAACTGACGCCGGTCTCGCTTACGGGCTTGTCCGTATTGGGCAATGCCTCCACAACGGACGGTTTGGGTTCGACCGCAACCTTTACTTCAGGTCGGACAGCCGCATCTTTAGCAGGAACTTGCGGCGGCGGCTCGGTCGCTTGCGGCGTCGACTTTGACTCGGGAGTGCTTACAGAATTCGACGCGGGTTCCAATGCTGCGGGTGCGGCGGCAACAGGTGTAGTTGTTGCCACAAGCAAACCCGGATTCGTCCCTATCTTTTCCTCAAGGCCTTCGGTAGTGCCGTTAACTCTTTGGTAAACCGCTTCGATCACGGCATATCGTGCCGAGCTCGGCCGGTCGGCAATGTAACTTTTAACATAACTTTCGAGCGCCTCTTTTTCCTTTCCGTCCGCCGCGAGGGCCGCTCCAAGCCGCCACAAACTAGACCGCCACCACGCACTTTTATCGGGAAGCACGCTGATCGCCCGTTTCAGCCTGACAACCGCTTCCGGGTAGTCGCTCTGCTGAAAGGCCGTCCAACCGGCAAGGTCTTCGATACGCCCGCGAAGAATTGCCGAGAGGGTTTGGCGCGGGACCTCAGGAATAACAATAACCTCATTGCGGGCCTGGGCGGCGGCACGGCTTTCATAAAGCTCGCTTGCCATCACGGCCGCGCCCGGTGCGGCCACGTCCAGGCCGCTATCGGCATTGCCAAGCGAAGCCTTTAACATTGAGGCTACCTTAGGCAGGGCGACGTTATTTTTGAGAAAGAGGCTGGCGACATAAAGCTGGCGGTGAAGCTTCATCATGTCGCTGCCAGCGACGAACGCGTCGGCGATGCCGCTTAATTCCGCCTCATCCGCGGCTTGTGCCGTTGCCTTGCGTTCAAGTTCGAGCAGCAGCTTCAATTTCCCGGCGTTATCCGTGCTCTCGGCCGACGCCGGCTCGAGGAGGCTGGCCTTTCTTTCAAAACCGATCAGATCAAGAAAGCTTTTCTCTTCTTTAAAGATCCGGCCTCCGAGACGCGTACCGACGAGCCCGTCTTTAATAGAAAAGCTTTTTTGCAGTTCTTCGGCGGCTTCGCGGAACAAACCGGCTTGTAGGCGTGCCGAGGCGATCTCGTAGTCCATCGTCGGAAAATTTCCATACTGCCGCGCTTTGAGCAGAACGCGTTCGGCCTCAAGCGGCTTATTTTGCTTCATCAAACCGCGGGCAAGGACGATGTGGCCCCAGATGTAGCGCGGCTCGATGTCGATCGCCTTTTGAGCATACTCGACAGCTTTTTCACCCAGATCATGCGCAGCATACCAGTATGCGACACTGGCCAGAAGCGAAAAATTCCTTGCGTCGTTCTGGATAGCTGCCGCAAACTCAGCTTCCGCCTCTTTCTGTTGGCCAGCGTCGAATAGCGAAAGTATCAGGCCTTGCCGCGCGATCGGATCCTTCTCATTGGCGGCAAGGAGTTCACGATACATCGCGACCGCCGCTTCGGACTTGCCAAGCGCTCTGTTCATTTCGGCCAGGCTTCGCTTTGACGGAGCGGAGGCAGGATCAAGTTCGATTGCTTTAGCGTATGCCTTCGCCGCCTCGCCGAGGTCAAAATTGAGCCGATGCGCTAAGCCGAGCGCCTGGTATGCGGCAACCGAATTGGAATCGGCGGCCAGTACTGTCTCAGCTACCCGCTTGGCCTCGGCGCCATTTTCGATACCAAGATAGAAGGCGGCCATACTTAAAAGCCGTTTTGGGTCCGCCGCCACCTTTTTTTCGATCAATGCCGCCAATTCCATAGCCTCCGGGCGGTGATCACCGTAAAAAAGTGTGCTTGGGATCTTGAGGATCACATCACCGAACATCCGATCCGGGATAGGCACCGGAGCTTCTTCGACGGCCAGCTTATAGCTCGCCATTCCGCCGGCGAGATCGCCCGCCTCGACAAGTTCCTTACCGACGACGGCACGTGCGGTGATCAGATAAGAGAAAGCCTCTTCGCGAAGCGGCGATTCAGGAAAGTCACGGAGAAAAGCGCTCAGCAAACCAGCCTTTTCCGCGGTGGTCGGAGCAGCAAGTGCCGCATCATACTGCTTTCGGTCGGCGTCCGGAGCGACGGGAACAGGCGTCGGCTCTGCAGCCGGTTTTCGGGCCGACCGTGTTGCCACGGCCGTTTTTGACCGGACCGCTTTTTTGCTCTTTTGTGGGCTGGGTTTCGGCTTTGGCGGGCCTTGCGTCTCCTGGGCCGGAACGGACACCGCAAGTAAAAACAGAACTATAATGGTAAACGCCTTGTTCATAAAACCAGTGCTGCCCGCCGCCGGCGTGCCGTATAACACACGGCTGGCACATCATAAGCCGGTTCAATATTTTTGAATCATAGCACGAAATTGCAATTGCGCCCCGGCGGTTCTATTCTCTGTGGAATGAGCGAACTGGACGAGGTTTGGTCAAAAATGCTTGCCGAGGCAAGCGAACGGGCCCGTTTGGCCGAGCGGCACGATGTCGCCGATTACCTAGCTCTTAAAGCCTCAAATGACCTGATCCGCACAACCAGCGTCAATTGGCTGTTCGAAACGCTGAACCAGCACACCGCATCGGCCAACCGTAAACGTGTCGCAATCTCGATCGAACGCACGGAACCCCACCATTTTGCCTATCGCGGGGCCAACATTGTCGGCACATCCGTAACTTTTCGTTACGGTGTGAGATGTTTGTCCGTCGAAGCAGGTTGGACGCGAACACCCGCCGATGGTTTTATGCGCGGCGGAATGCTCGCGTTTGCCAGGTTCCGCCATTTTGGGCTGCCAAAGGCCGGAATGGACGCCGCCTTGTATCAGGCTGAAAGATCGCCCGTCTGGCGGCAGATGCGGGACGAAGCGGTGGGGGCCGTAATTCATTCGGACGACCTTCTCCGCCACGTAATGCTGCTTGTCGCCGAGTAAGCCAAAGCTGCCCGCTTTTTTATTTGCCCATGTCTGCGGTACACTGGTTATTGCACGAAAGCAGGAGAGAACCACCAGGTGAAAGCAGAGCTTGAAAAGTTAATAGATCTACAGAAGACGGACACGAACCTCCGTCGATTGAAAAAATTACTAGATTCAGCGGAACAAAGGCGTGCCGACCTTGAACAGGAGTTTGAGCGGCACGCTTCTTCGATACGCGAGGTACAGGGCCGCCGCGATACACTGACCGCCGAACGGACCAGCCTTGAAAATCAGATCGCCGAAAACAAGACCTACCTCGAACGGGCCGACCGCAACCTCAAACACGCACAGAACCAGAAAGAATACGAAACCGCAATGCGCGAGATCGA